>JAGCYM010000085.1 GCA_017960805.1 Ruminococcus sp. | reverse complement strand
CGTGATTGTTCGGGTTTTCCCAGCCTGCAAAAACAATCTTTCCTGGAGCTGTCGCATGAATGCATTTTGAATCGATTCCTACCAAGTCCAGGCCGTCATGAGCTGCGCCTTTGAATTTCTGTGTGATTTGAAATTTTCCTTCATACGGACTGTTCATCATTCTCCTCCTCTTCATATATCGCTTGCTCGACCTCTGGAAGGCCGGCAAGCGCTGTAAGTACTGATAGAATACCAGACAGCAGGGAAGCAGACACAACGATTCGCCAGTTGACGTCTGAAAGTACAGCTGATGTGCCGATAGTTGCTATCGCCGTCTGTGCAGTTGTTCGGATTGCTCTGATAAGAGCTGCTCTGAGCCAGATACCGCCGAGAGCGCTTGACTCTTCGTGCATTCCTCGTGTAGGTGTTTTCTTGCGCCAGTATTTCTTCTTAGTTTCAGTTATCTTCTGTCCCATAGTATTTCACCTCATTATTTTCACCGCCAACAATTGCGGTATTAATACCCTCATCCTGCTCGATGGAATAAGTTGTTTCTTCTACGTATTCAAAACTGTTTATGAACTTGATAACGCACATTGTACTGAGTGCTGTGATAATGATACATATCAGCATCAGAATCACAGCTATCATCGTTACCGCCATTGTTCGCTTCATATAGATGTCAAATCTCTTTACTGCTTCAATATAATGGTTTTTCCACTCCGTTTCCAAGCGGCAGTCATAACACTTATCCATGAGCATACCTTCTTTCTTACTTGAAGATAATACCGAAAATTGATGTTATAATACTGCCAATACTTGCACCAGCTGCAATGCCGCCGAGCCACTGAATCAATGCGAGTTTCGTGTTGATTTTGCCATTATCGAGAAGAAGAGCGTTTATCTTCTCGTCTGTCTTCTCGTGCCTGTCGGAACAGGCATCCTTCTGCACGAATGTTGACAAGCACCATTCTTTCAAGGATTCGTTATCCATAGTATCCCTCCTTTACGCAGCAGCTGAGGCTGCTATGATCTGAATTATTTTGTTCATTATGTTACTCCTTATCTTTGAGTGGTTTCTAAAAGGAGCAAATTAGGACTTAAACCGATTTCATCAATTTCTCCGCATATTGCAAGATTAATATATTTTACGCCCTCTTTAAATTCTAACATTGAATCTACGATAGCTATATTTTCACTTGACCTAAAAATACTACTATTTTTTTCGTCGTTAACTTTATAATTATAAAATGTTATAGTATGATTCAAATATGGATTTTCAGTAGTTAAATAATATGAAGGACCTAAAGCACTTCCATTTTCATTGCCGAGTCTCACATTACATCTTGCATTTTTGTTGCGAGCTTTGATTATAATATATGACGGTTGCGTTATATCCTTAACTATGCAACTAAAATTCGTGCCGATTGGCCATACTTCTGATAAGTTATTGAGAGATACGCCTACATCAGTTTCTTCAAAAGCATTATTATCATTAACTCTGAGCATTGTTTGATGTGAATCGATTGCCTGACCATTCATTTTTAGCATCATATCCTGCTTGTACCACTTGAAGTCTTTACACAAGATGTCAACGCCTTTAATAGTAACATCATTCAAGTAATTAGATAGATTTTTAACTGTATATTCTGAAGATATCCAGAAAAAGTTATCCGCTATAATTGAGTTTCTTTCGCATTGAGATTCAAACAGAATTATATCTTCGATATCATCAGTTGTTCCGGTGATTTCCATTCTTTCAATAATAATTCTATTTTTGTTTGCTTTTTTTAACCTCGCAATTTTTGCTAAACAGCCAAGGTATTGATAATGCCACTCGTACCAAAGATGTATAATATTCGAATTATATGCAAAATTCGTGCTATTTTCGTATAAATTAATAGCATAAGGAGTGACATCATTAGGAAGATTTATTATTGTAATAGGATTATAATGAACATCAATTACATTTGAGTTAGCCCAAGCCATATCTGAAGTTTCAAAATGCAGTCCCATAATGCACTTCATTCTTTTAATTGATATGCTATTTGAGTAGCAACCGTTACTCGCATCGGCTTTGATTAAAAAACCGTATGCAAAGTTATCTATTTCACCAATTTCTATTTTATTATAAAAACTATTAAGCAGTGTAACTCCATATATTGTGCTGTATTCTCTGCTTGCGCCATAGATTCCTTTGATTTTAACCGTCTTATATGATGCGGATTCTATAATGATGCCACTATTACAATAAAGTGAACCATATGAATAAAAATTGATATTTCCAATTCTTAAAGAGGAAATTTTATAGTTATTTGTACAAACACATACTTCATCTGTGATGTATTTCATCATTTTATTAAATGCGGATGTATCATCAGTTACTCCATCACCTACTGCTCCGAACATTTCAGGCGTTAGCACATTTATATTTTTCTTTTTTACAATTCGTGTATAATTAAAATATTCGGCAGGAAATTCTTCACTATAATCAACCATCATAGTGTTTGAATATCCTTCAGGTCCCGGAAAAGACAGAACAATAAAAGCTACATCATCATTCAATGTAATCTCTGAATCAGGATCTAAACTGTATGTCTGATCTCCGATTATCTCAATAAAGTTTTTATCAGAATCATATGTTGCTATGCTATATATTGTTGGAGCTGCCCAAGTTGTCCCCCCCATATATCTGTAAACGGAGTATTTTTTTGAGCTATCTACTGGAATGTAATCAGAATGCTTATACGTTGCATAGATTATAATAGATCCATCATTTTCAACTCTACCATCTGTTAAAGATGATTCATCAAATCTGTTCATATAATCAACTATCACGCTATCTGTTTTTAGCTGATCTAAATTAGTTTTTAATGATGTTTCTTCTGTGTCGAGTCTTTCTTTTAATGTTGTATAGCTTTTGCCTGTTGTTCCAACTCTTGCGTTCTGTACTTCTGCTTCCTGAGTTACAGGAGTAATAATATTATTGATTTGATTTTGTAAATTTGTTGTTGCTGTTGTAACGTCAGATGTATTTGCTTTTGTTTCCACAGTTGCGTTCGTCTCAGCCAGTGCCGACACATCTGCTTTCTCAGAAAGTGCTTCGGGAAGTCTCTTTTTATCTGTGACTGCTACGTCAACAGCCTCTACTATAGGGAACGAGCCACCGTTTTTAGGTTTTATTTTATCAATAACTTCAACAGCCATTACTTACACCTCCTTGATTTCGACAGTTGTACTGCCGAGGTTTGCGTTTGTGCTGCGGTAAACTTTGTATGTTTCCTGATAGCCTGACGCATTTGTCAGTGTCTGCTCCTCAGGATCCTCGAAGCCGCCCTCGAAGCTACTAACAAAGAATGTCACGTCTCCAAGCCTTGCAGGAATAGCATATATAATATACTGTCCTGTTTCTGCATTGACTGTAATCGTGCGCTCAGGATTGTTACTGAGAACGCTTGTAAGACCTGTGACTGTTGTTAGGTCAGCAGCTGCACCGTAATAGATACGGTTTGCAAAGCTTACCGATAAAGACTTTGAAGCGTTGGTCTGACCGTCGCTGACGTTAAGTGTGTAGGTCTGACTACTTGATACTTCTGTGTACTGCTTTGAATTGCCTGTTACAGGAGTGCCGTTGATGTTCTGGCTTGTGGCCTGCTTGCTCAGCGTCCATGCCAGTGTGATTGTCTGTGAGCTGCCCATCTCACAAGTGGAAGGTGAAGCGGTGAATGTGTTAATCTTGATGTCTTTGTATTCAAGAGCATCCAGACGAGCACGGATATCAACGCACTCTGATTCATCAGCCTTACCGCTGACAACTTCTGTCAGTGCAGCGAGGTCTGATTCGGTCTGCTTTACTGCGAAGCGTTCATCAGCTTCTGCTTTTTTGTATACGTCGAAGGGATATCTCTTACCGTCCTCTATGTCGCCGACGAACCTGTTTTCCGGTCCGAAGCGGTTTTTATCGTCCATTCCAGGAGGTGGAGGTGGGAACCATCCGCAACAATTACTCATTATAAAGCCCCCTTTATCGTTATTTTCTGTGGCTGTACGACAACTAAGTCATTCAGGTACGCCATGAGCTGGCCGTGTCCTGGCTGCAGCTGCGCTGTCTGCGCCGGTGTAAGTATTACCGTGACCATCTTGTCTTTATCGTCAACAGCTTCATTCGTCAGCTCAGTGCTTATCACGTTGCCGTAGGAATCAGCTATTTTAACGGTAAGCAGATCAGTCGCAGTCATGACATACCGCCACACTTGATCTATCGTGAGCTGTATTCCAAATACAGCCGATTTTCCTGTGTATATTTTCATATCGTTCTCCTTATTGATTCTCCAAGTCGGAGATACGTTGTTCAAAATCCGCAAGCTT
>JAGCYM010000084.1 GCA_017960805.1 Ruminococcus sp. | reverse complement strand
CAAGACTATCCACTTCTTTCAGCCACTCATATTCTTCTTTATACTGTGCTGGTGTGGTAATCAGCATTTTCCCGGTTTCCTTATAATACGCAATTTTTTCAAAAAGCATACGATTGTAGATAAAGCGGACACAGCCGAATGTTTTAGCAAACAAGACTTGCTGTTCTACATTCGGATATATTCTGAATTTATAAGCCTTGTTTGCCATTTTACTCATTCCTCCTACTGTTCTATCAAGCTATCCTTTAGTTTACACTATAGTCAACTGATTTTATTATATTGTACTATGTTTGCATTGTCAAGTATATTTAGTAAATAGGAGCGCTATTCATCTCCCACCTGTAGAGGTCGGATACTTCTAGCGAAAAGAGGTTAAAGATAATAATGACCTGATTTTAATTGACAGGAAGGAACTCTATAATTGACTCACATGTTATGAAAATGGCTGCACGATCGTGCAGCCATTTCGTTTGAATATGTTTGATCAACCCATACGGGCTCTGATATATGTTTCAAGATAATCGATTGTCTTCTCGATACCAAGACGTGAACTATTGATTGAAAGATCATATAGACGAGAATCGCCCCAGTGCATATGCACATGATAGTTATGATAACGCTTTCTCTTCTTATCCTTCTTCTCAATGAAATTCTTCGCATCATGCTCGTTCATCTCGTAGATTTCCATGACACGCTTGATCTTTGCATCCATGTCACCGAGAATAAAAAGTGATACAAGTCCCTCAAATCCCTTGAGCTTTGATTCAGAACAACGACCTACAACGACGAACGATTCTCCGCTTTCAGCCTTCTTTCGTATGAAATCAAACTGCATCTCTGCTATGTTGTCTTCAATTGAATTGCTGAATCCGCGTACCCTTCTTGAAATAAGACGGGAATTAGGAGCTTCATTGAGCTTTTCTATCTCCTCAGGAGACATACCTGTCTTATTAGCTATTTCTGTGATAAGGTGACGATCGTAAATCGGGATATCAAATCTCTTTGCAAGCTCTTCTGCTATAACACGTCCGCCGCTTCCGAACTCACGTCCTACTGAAATAATAAGCTGTGACATAGTAATTCCTCCCTTATTATAGATATCTTACAAATAGGTATACTGTGGAGATTGCAAGTACGATCACTGTTGCAGGCGCAAGCTTCTTGCAGTATCTGCCCCAGCTGATCGGATAACCATTTTTAGCCGCAACAGAAGTTCCTACAACGTTTGCTGACGCACCAATAGGAGTTGCACTTCCTCCGATATCTGTACCAAGTGAAAGTGCCCATGCAAGTGTGTGCTGATCTGCGCCGCTTGCTGTAACGATAGGAGCTAGGCTCTGGATAACCGGAACCATTGTAGCTGCAAATGGAATATTGTCCACGAACGCACTTGCTATAGCAGACAGCCAGAGAATAATAGCAACCATAAGCATTATATTACCGCCGGAAATGTCTGAAATAAAGTCTGCGATATACTTAAGTATTCCCGTTTCCTCAAGACCGCATACAACAATGAACAGTCCGATAAAGAAAAGGAGAGTCTTGTAATCAACTTTTTTAAGCAGTTCAGGAATTGCCTTGAAGTTTGCGATCAGTGTAATGATTGCAATAAATGTTCCGATTGAAGCAACTGTAAGATGAGTCATTGAATGAGTTACAAGCAAAACTACAGCAATACCAAAAATGATGCTGCTGAGAATGAATCCCTTCTTGTCAGTAATTGCTTCAGAAGGTTTAGGTAGCTTGGTCATATCGACCTTTTCAGCATGCTTAGAAACAAGCTCCTTGCGGAATACTATGTAGAAGAAGAGGATGCAGATAACAAGACAGATACCTGCTACCGCACCGGTATTCATAAGGAAATCGAAGAATGAGAAGCCCATTGATGTTCCAACGATGATATTCGGAGGATCTCCGCACATTGTTGCCGATCCGCCAAGGTTTGCGCAGAATATTTCTGACAGTATCATCGGTATCGGATTAAACTTAAGGAGCTGAGCAAGCTCAACTGTAACAGCCGCAAGGAACATTATTACTGTGATACTGTCAATAAACATTGAGAGTACTGCAGACATGATCATAAATGTGATGAATATCGGTATCGTCTTGCACTTTACGAGATAAGCTATTCTCATACAGAGCCAGCGAAAGAATCCGGCCTTTGCCATACCTTCAACCATGACCATCATACCAGCAATGAATACGATAGTAGCCCAGTTTATACCTTTGCTTTCGCTTTCAGTGACCTGGTACCAGAACTCTTTTGTAAAAAATTCCTTAACCGCGATTGTGTTCCAGATAGCAGTACCGCTCCTCATACATATGCCAAACACTATAAGTAGAGTGAGTACCCCGCAACCTAGAGTTACGTAGTGCCTTTCTATCTTGTCCAGAACAATAAGTATGAACATAGCGATAAAAATTACTACGGCAAAAATCTGTGCTGCCAGCATAAATTGACCTCCTGTTTCTATGGAAGCCCTGTTTAACAGGGACATATAAACGAACCAAATCGAATTATAGCATAATTGGTCGTTTTATTCAAGAGAAAACCGGTTCAAAGTAAAATTTCTGCATATAAACCTCAAAGTTATTATAAAGAAAATATTTTTTGTGCATTTTGCTGTTATAAATGTGGTTCTATATGTGCTATTTTACCGATTTCAATTTAAGATAAAAAAATGAACATAAGAGCCGCTTATTGTCAATAGACAGCCTTTATGGTATAATCAATAATATCAAATTCGGAGGGCTGCTATGGAGATTATAAAACTAGGCGCCGATCGTTTCGGCGAAATAAAGCTCCTGTTCAGGGACGTTTTCATGAACGAACCTTGGAACGATGACTGGAGCGATGACATACAGCTGACAGAGTATCTGCTCGACCTCACCGGCAACAGGAATTCACTTGCCTTTGGTCTTCTTGACGGGGACAAGCTTGTCGGAATATCGCTTGGAAGTATAATGCACTGGTGTACGGGCACAGAATACTACATATACGAATTCTGTATCAGCCGTGAGCATCAGCACGAGGGACTCGGAACCAAGCTTCTCAGCGGGATTGAAGAGCGCGTAAAGGAAATGGGCGTTGACCACATATTCCTTCAGACAGAAGAAAGCGCTCCCGCTTACGGATTCTACACCAAAAACGGATTCACCGAGCTGAACGGACATGTATCCCTTATCCACAAACTCTGACGGAATAATCATATGAATATTAAAAGAACTGTAACTGTTGTTATTCCTGCTCACAATGAGGAAAAATATGTTGCACGCTGCATCAGATCAATTCATGAAGCTTCTGAGGTCTACGGAGGACAAGTTGAGATCATAGTAGTATGCAACCGCTGTACTGACAGGACTGCAGAAATAGCAGAAGAGCTTGGCGCAAGGGTGCTTAAGAATGAAGACAGATGCATCGCAAAAGTGAGAAACGCAGGTATTTTCGCTGCAGATGGCGAAGTCATAATGACTATCGACTGCGATAACCGCATGACACGCGGTTCAATAAAAGAAGCCATAAGATTGCTGGATACAGGCAGATTTATCGGCGGAGGCGCTCCTATAAGATTTGAGCGCTACTCATTTCCACTATTCCTGAATGATCTTCTGTGTAGGGTATCATTTAAAATGACCGGACTCTACTGTGGTATCTTCTGGGCAGAAAAAAGCACGTTTGAAGCAGTCGGCGGTTTCGTCGAGAAAAAAGCTATGGAAGACGCGGTCACAGCCAGACAGATACGCGCCTACGGAAAGAAACAGAATAAGGAATACACAACACTTCGAAAAAACTATCTTATAAACTCAACACGAAAATATGATGATCTTGGTGACTGGCTATATCTGAAGCTGATGATAAAGAATGCAGGAGCGTTTGTGAAAGCAGCTTTCGGAAACAGAAATGAGCTGGACAAACTGCTGGACAAGCTATTCTATGACTATAACGGATAATAGAAAAGGAGAAATTTATGCTCAAATACATACTGCTCGTCGGCGGGTTCTTCCTGCTGATCAAAGGCGCCGATCTCTTCGTTGACGGAAGTTCTGCAGCCGCAAAAATGCTCAAGGTCTCACCGCTGATCATCGGAATGACCATAGTCGCTATGGGTACAAGCCTTCCTGAGACATCAGTTAGTGTAAGCGCAGCTATAGCTGGCAAGAATGAACTCGCGATAAGTAACGTCGTCGGTTCAAACATATTCAACCTTATGGTCGTCTGTGGAATGTGCGCCTTGCTGTGTCCTTTAAAAATAGACGGGGTATCCCTGAAACGTGATTTTCCGTTTTCGATTGCTATTGCCGGACTCCTGATGCTGATCGGATGGCTTGACCACTCCGTAGGACATATTGACGGTATTATCCTGCTTTTACTCTTCACCGTTTTTCTTATATTTATGGTAAGAACTGCTAAAAAACAAAGCGAGAACGCAGAGGAAGACGATTTCAAGGTTATGCCGGTATGGAAGCTAATACTCTTTATTATAATTGGTATGGCAGCTATAGGCGTAGGCGGAAAGATGGTTGTATCAGGAGCTTCAGACATTGCGCGCAGATTCGGTATGTCTGACAATCTGATCGGAATGACTGTTGTTGCACTCGGAACCAGCCTTCCTGAGCTTGTCACATCAGTAGTTGCAGCAAAGAAAAATGAAGTAGACATGGCTCTCGGAAACGTCATTGGTTCCAACATTTTCAATATCCTGCTAGTCCTTGGTGTGGCTTCTGCAATACATCCGGTCGCTTTTACTATGGCAAACCTTACAGATACTGCAGTTCTAATTGCCATGAGCGGACTCGTTCTTCTCTTCTGTATCAGAAAGAAACAGCTGGTCAGATGGCATGGACTTATAATGCTGCTTATCTACACTGGATATACTGCATATATCATCAATAGAAACTAATATCAAAAATTCCTTAATCTAGTAGTACTTCAAAAAAACAGCTCTGTCTGTGGGTTGATCCACGAACAGAGCTGTGTTTTTTTCATATATCCGGTTAGACAGGCAATCCGGTGATCTGCTGTGCATCATACTGCTGTATCGCAAGTGCGTCCTTAGCAGTCACACCGTCTCCGACTTCATTACAATCCGCATTTTTTATTCCTTTCGCAGAAAGGCCGTTCTTATCCTTATTCGCTAAATGCTGTAGTATTGCTACTGCATCAGCAACCGTTACCTTATTGTCACAGTTTGCGTCGCCGTAAAGGACGTCCGTCAGCACTTCCACGACTGTTACCGTAAAGTATTCTCTCGCTTTCTGAACTACAGTTGGAGCAACATATATTTTATATGTCCCGGCTTTTGTGTTGTCAAACTCGGAAGAATCAACGATAAAACATCTACCATCACAAAAGATGATCTTGTCTCAAGCGGAAAGTCTATGGGACTGACCGCAGATTTCTGCAGGAAAACAATATTAGGAACCCGGACTGTAGTATCTGACTGGCTAAGTTATGCTGAAAAAAGTGGAATAAGCGAGGAATAATGCAGTCAAATACTGATTAACAAAAAATGCCAGGGAAATGATCATTAAGCAATCATACAATTCCCTGGCTTTTTTTCTATAATCTGAAAAGCTGTTCTCCATGCAGCGGATTGAATTTTTTAAGGACAAGTTTTCCGTCTACTACCTCAAGAACACGTCCTTCATTGTCTTTAGCAGGTGAAAGAGTAAACAGTCCGTCATGTCTGTGAGCTGCATAGAACACTGTATTGGTTACATTTATCTTTGATTCCGGAGATGGATTCACACCATGAAAAACTATACCTTCATCCGTAATCTTTATGGTCATCACATCAGTCCCCTTAAGCAGCCTGCAGCCTGACCCGTTCATTATGTAATGAGCCTCACGTTCCTTAGCTGTCAGATCATCATAGAAACGCATCAGAAACGCACATATTATCCGCTCAGTACGGAGAAGATGTGACTTAATAGCTTCAACAGGATCATTCTCAACAGCGATAAGTCCTCCGGCAGTTTCAATAGCTATTTTATTCAGATCATCAGCGAACGAATCACGTGAAGCAAAAAGATCCGGAAGTTCATCAGGGATCTGTTCAGGTACAAGCTCAGGATAGATCGCCTTTGCCAGTCTTTCATATCCTTTATGGAATCTCCTGCCCAACGAATAATATGTCATTGAAGCCGTATGTGGCAGACAGCACATATCTGAGATCATGTGCACTGCACGGCCTAGAAACTTTCCGCACTTCTCAGAATAACCTGCATGATGCATTGTGAGAGCCATCGTATAATCTTCTTCCAGCATGGTTCTCGCGCTTTTGGTATATTTCTTTCGACCGTTGCGATAGTAAGAATTCACCGTTTTCATCTCTTTGCCGCCAAGGCTCAGAGCACAGTAGTAATGACGTCCGGCACCATTCTCATAGTCGCCCTTCCTGTCAGGGCGTTTAGCATACGGCATCAGTGTCTTCATCAATGGAGCAAAAAAGTCCTCCGTCTCCGGATGGAGATTTTTCAATATGATAAGCGATCTCAGAAGCAGTGTCCTGTGAACGCATTTAGGTTCTTCAGTACGCTCGGAGAGATATCTGTCAGCAAGCTTGTGCAATTCCTTGGCAGTAGTTCGTACAACGCTCATTGCAGGCTCCTTTCGAATGTATAATATGACCACAAGTCAGTTATCATCTAATAATACCATATTGTCAGCCAAAATGCAACACATTCAGAAAAGTTTTTCTGAATGTGTTAAGGCAGACAAAACTAAGATCATGTCATCTCAAATTCCTCGCCAATCATTTCAAAAAGCTGCTGGGCAGCCTCCTCTGATGTTGCTTTATCAAAAAGAACAAGATTAGCAACATCATTGAAATCGTTGATAAGATCAGTATCCTCTAAAAGAGGTGACATCTCGCGAAGCTTTGTGTTACTGTCCATGACTACGGACGCCTCATACTGAAGTCCGCTCAGCAATCCTTCTTCATCAAGATATTCCTGAGCCGACTTACTTATCGGAATTCCTTTCTCAACGCCCTGCAAAAGAGCCATTTCCTTATTATTCAGCAGAAAATCAAGAAGCAGTGCAGACTCTTCAGGATGTGTAGTATTCTTGCTGATGGCATATAGTGTCGCTGGCTTCTCGTACCATCCGGCACCACTGTCTTCTGGTGTAAAAGCCGTATAATTCGCTGCTACAACTTCATTGCCCGCCTTTATGGAACTGCCGAAATAGTTTATCGCATCGCTTACCCATGCTACAGCGCCTGCACATGTGCCATTCTCGACCTTTACTTTTTTGAAGTCTTCTATCTTGGGAATTACTCTGCGTTCAACCATCTCAACATAGAAATCTATCATAACCTGAAACTCATCGGAAGAAAATGCAATTTTCCCTTTATCATCCAGGAAACTCTTTCCTGTCTTCTGCTCAGCGTATGCTATTGAAAAAAGCCATATAGCCTTCGATGGTCCGCAAAGAGGATAGATACCGTCCTTGCTGAGAATGTCAGCCGCCCTGAATAAATCATCCCAGGTCTGAGGAATATCAAGCCCATGTGCTTCATATACAGTCTTGTTTATGTATACGGTCTCAGTATTCATGGCTATAGGTATAGCATTGAGGATATTGTTGCGGGTACCATACTTAAGGGTATTTTCAGAAAAATTTGACAGATCAATTTTGTCTGATACCTTACTGAGATCATAATAGCCTTTTCCGTCCTCAGAAAAATCATCGAGCCAGCCAACATTTATCTGCATTACATCGGCTTCTGTATCAGATACCATTCGGATCCGGTTTCTAGCTTCATATCCAGACCATTCTGAATAGTTGCAATTCACCTTGATATCAGGATTAAGCTCCTGAAATATCTGCACTGCCTTAAGCGTATACTCAGTACGCGGATCATTGCCCCACCAT
Source organism: Ruminococcus sp. (assembly GCA_017960805.1). Classification (GTDB taxonomy): domain Bacteria; phylum Bacillota; class Clostridia; order Oscillospirales; family Ruminococcaceae; genus Ruminococcus. The sequence goes on along the minus strand of JAGCYM010000084.1, from coordinate 21,989 downwards.
GAGAGACTGATTACTGTCTGCTCCTTCTGTGAATGGACGATTCTCTTGCCAGAGCATCCGCACTGAATGAGCATGACCGCCGCAGCTGCTGAAGCAATAACTCTTCCTAAAGCTTTCATTGTCCATCCACCTCCTCACTATCATTGCCATCATAGAAGGCGTATGCGTCTTTTCCGCTTTTCTTTGCTTTATATAGTGCTTTGTCAGAAGCACTGTACAGTTCCTCAAAAGTTGAACCATGATCCGGGAAGAAAGAAACTCCGATACTAGCTGAGATCTTATAATCCTTCCTGTCACCTGAATAATACTTCCAGTAAGCTCTGCATAATGTCTCGCATTTCTCTCGTATGAATTCATCATAATCCATATCATCAGACGGACTGCAGTTCACAAACACACAGAATTCATCACCGCCGATACGGCCAAGGAAGTCTTCAGTTGAAAACTCAGCTCGAAGAATGCTTCCTGTCTTAGCCAGAACAGAATCTCCATACGCATGTCCGAGTGTATCATTGATTCCCTTGAAATTATCCAGATCTAGAAGAATGAGCGCATGCCGCTCGATAGTGAGCGATGAATCAAGACGTCCGGACACACGGTCATTGAAGGCAAGCTTGTTAAGGATTCCGGTAAGCTGATCAGTATTTGCCTTGGAATCGAGAATTGACACCGCCTGCTTAACAGGACGGGTTAGACGAACAGACATGATAGTACCAAACAGCACCGCAAGAACTGCAGCGATTAATCCCGCCATATATATGTAATACTGGATATCATTCTTTTCTTTCAGGATTATCCTTGTAGGAATCGAACAGATAACATACCAGTCATCAACACATGAATTCACTGAAACAAGATATGTGTTATCCATAACTGTTGCGGAAGTCTTATCCTTTACACGTTCATAGATCGTACCGGTCAGCTGATTGCCTATTTCCTCTCCGCGGGAGGAATAGAGTATGTCATAATTTGAATCAACAAGGCGGATATCCATGTCATCGAGAGTTTCAGGGTTGTCAAATACGGATTCCAGCTCAGAAGCATAGAAAGACATGACAAGAACAGCGTTATCATGCACACGCTTTACGTAGTAGATACGCTTGTGATCATCCTTATATCCAGCCGACCAGCCGTCATGAGTACGCTGTCGTGTTATCATCGAGCTCAGTTCCTCATACATATCATCCCCCATGAGTGAGGAAGTACCATTAGATATCTTTCCTACAGTACGGTTATTGCGGTAAACAATACCATAATCGCAGAAGTTATCCATAATACAGAGGCTGTAAAGCTTTTCCGTGATTGCTTTCTCAGTATTCAGAGCTTCATACTCATCATTGTTCGGATCTGTAGCGTCATAAGTATATGCATCTTCCGATCCGAATGCAAGTGTGCCGATAGTTTCCATTCTTGATATGTAACTGTCCATATTCAGCTTCATCTGAACATTCAGTGATGAAGTGATGGATATTACTTTATTCTTAAGGACCTTGTCCGTTTTCTTTACCGCGAGATTGGTGACAATAAAGATAACTAAAATGATAATAACAGCATAACCGATTATCATCGCAAGCTGAAGTCCGCGGATATTCTTGAGACTCGGTCGTGATTGCTCACGTTTCGCCATTCTATTCTGATCTCCTTATCAATATAATCCCTATACAAAAGAATTGTCAACTCATTATATTATACCACTTTTTACATTCTTAATCAATATATATATTATTAACGTATCGATTTTTTCTGTTGAAAATAACATTTATCATTGTATGTAACAAATTTTACATACAACTTGTTCTTTGTACGTACAATCATTGACGTTTTGTGAACTTTTTGTGCATTTTATGGGTTGATATAACAAAACATCCACTGTATAATTAAAGTGGGAAATTTTTATGGAGGTGTAATCACTATGGCAAAATCAATCTTAAGACGCTTTATGTCTTTGGGATTGTCAGCCGCTTTGATCGCAGGTTCGACCGCATTTCCTCAATTTGGTCAGACCGCTCTGGCAGCTGACGCCAACATCAGTGACTTCTCACTAACAGACGTCACGATGCTTGATGACTACAGCGTCAACGCATTCGACAAGGAGCTTGATTATCTCCTTGCATTCGACACCAACCGACTGCTCGCGGGCTTCCGCGAGAATGCGGGACTCAACACGTTCGGTGCCAAGCGATACGGTGGATGGGAAAACACCAACATCGCCGGTCACTCTGTCGGTCACTATATGACCGCGATAGCTCAGGCTTATCAGAATCCAAACCTGACTGATGCTCAGCGCTCTGACCTCTACAAAAGAATGACCACTCTCGTCGACGGACTCAGAGAGTGTCAGAAGAACTCAAAAGGCAAGCCGGGTCTGATATGGGCTCCCTCTCATCCCAACGGAACAGGTGTGGAGGTCCAGTTCGACAATGTTGAGGCTGGCAAGTCCAACATTATAAGCGAGGCTTGGGTACCGTGGTACACCATGCACAAGCTTATGGCCGGTATCGTTGACATCTACAACGCTACGGGGTATGCTCCTGCAAAAGACCTCGGCTCAGATCTCGGTGACTGGGTCTACAACCGATGCAAGACCTGGAACGACCAGAAGCATCGCACCGTACTCTCTATCGAATACGGCGGCATGAATGACTGTATGTACGAGCTCTATGCCATCACAGGCAAGGACAACCATGCTGTAGCGGCACATTACTTCGATGATACAAATCTTCACGAGACTATACTGAAGGGCGGCGCAAACGTCCTCAACGGCAAGCACGCTAATACCACTATACCTAAGTTCCTCGGTGCCCTAAAGCGCTATATGATCTGCAACGGAAAGACTATCAACGGCGAGAAGGTAGATGCTACGCGTCAGCTCCAGTACGCCGAAGCTTTCTGGGATATGGTGGTCACTCACCACACTTACATCACAGGCGGTAACAGTGAGTGGGAGCATTTCGGAATGGATGACATTCTCGACAAGGAGCGTACAAACTGCAACTGCGAGACATGTAACTCATACAACATGCTAAAACTCAGCCGTGAACTCTTCAAGATCACCGGTGATGTAAAGTACATGGATTTCTATGAAGGTACTTACTACAACTCGATTCTCTCCTCACAGAATCCTGAAACAGGTATGACAACATACTTCCAGCCGATGGCTACAGGATACTTCAAGGTTTACAGCTCACGTTTTGATCACTTCTGGTGCTGTACAGGTAGCGGTATGGAAAACTTCAGTAAGCTTGGCGATACTATTTATATGCACGGCGACAATACCCTCTACGTAAATATGTATCAGAGCTCCATCCTCAACTGGGAAGACAAGAACATGAAGATAACACAGAACAGCACCATTCCTGAGGGTGAAACAACAAAGTTCACTATCGACGGCAGCGGCGCTGTAGAATTCCGTTTCCGTATTCCTGACTGGCAGGCTGGAAATATGACTATCAAGGTAAATGATGCGAAGTACAGCTACAAGACTGTAGACGGATACGCTCAGGTTACCGGCGACTTCAACAAGGGTGATGTTATCGAGCTTACAATTCCTGAGGAAGTTAAGGCTTACAATCTCCCTGACAAGAACACAGTATACGGATTCAAGTATGGTCCTATCGTACTCAGCGCAGAACTTGGCAAGTCCAATATGACTACAAGCTCTACTGGTATGTGGGTTACAATTCCTAAGGATAAGGTAACTCCATCAGAGACCATAAAGGTAAAGGGCTCCGTTGCTCAATACATGCAGACTATAAACGATCACCTCGTTAGAAGCGGCGATAGTCTTAAGTTCACACTTAAGGACGCTGATCAGACTCTCACATTCAGTCCTCACTATAAGCAGTACCAGCAGCGCTATGGTATCTACTGGAACTTTGCTGGTGACGGTTCAGCAGTTGAGAAACTTCCACGTGCAAAGTACACTGTAATTGATACAGTACAGCCTGGTTACGGTCAGTATGAGAACGATAACCTCCACTACATGATTGAACATAACACACAGGGTGTAACAGATGACAGTACTTACCGTTATGCTAAAAAGGACGGCTTCTTCAGCTACCGTATGGCAATCGATAAGGAAGCAACTTTCATGCAGCTTACAGTACAGTTCCGTAAGGCTGACAACGGCAAGACAATCCGCATCCGTGTTGGTGATACAGTTCTTTATGCAGGAGAACTAAACTACACTGGAAACAAAGACGTTTATGACCTTAAGCTAACTATCCCAGAAGACGTTATCGAGCGCTGCGCTCAGTCAATAAAGGCTGACGGCGTTGACTACGACGTTCTTGAGGTTGTATTTACCCCTGACAACGATGAAGAATCCGCTAAGGTATGTGACTTCATCTATATGACAGCAGTTAAGCCACAGTATCAGTATGACAGCAGTATTGCATACTTTGTTGACTGCGGCGATCACGACACATCCACTCTCTCAGGAAGCGACAAACTCGGTCTTTACAACTGTGTAACTGAGCAGCTTTACGGTCCTGATGAAGTTACAGGCATGGAATGGGGCCTTATTGATGACGCAACTGATCAGTACAATGGAAGCTCCAAGAGCTCAGGTATCTATACAGCAAATACATGGCCGGATGAAAACAATGCTGCAGACGGTAAGGCTAAAGGCGTAAGCTTCCGTTATACAAAGAATCAATACGAGAACAATATCAATCGTCACCTCGACTATGGATTCACACTTCCTCAGGGTGACTACACGATTGAAATGAGCTTCAGTGATCCTTGGAACTGTTCTAAGTCTCCTTCAGTTTACGCAATAAGCGGAACAACAAAGAAGGAAGTTGCTACAAACTGCGCAATCGGAACAACAATCAAGGGCAAGGCAACAGTTGGTGAGAGCGGAAAGCTCCAGCTCAGCTTTACTTCTGAAGACAAGGCTATCAACTTAAACTACATCATCATCAGAGCTGACAGCGAAGCTGCTGCTGGTCCACAGACAGGAATAAAGGGTGATGTTAACATTGATGGCAAGCTCAGTGCTGCTGACCTTGTAACTCTTGAAAAGCACCTTGTTTCTGAAGAACTTCTCACACGTGATCAGTGGCTCAACGCTGATATCAACAGAGATGATTCTGCAGATGTATTCGATATGGTACTTCTCAGACAGCTTCTTCTTAAAGCATAACAGTCTCTAACATCGGGCGCCGAGTATTATTATATACACGGCGCCCTTTCTATGTGTACTATTGTGCACAAAAATGCTATTATCATGATACAAAAAGTCATTGTCTAATTGTGAATTTTATGTTACTATTATCATGTATATAATTAGGACGCATTTTATAGAATCTTATCAATTCTTTAAGGAGGATAATCAAACGATGAAAAACGCATTTAGACGCTTTACCGCGGCGGTTTCCTCTCTGACTGTTGCGGCAGGCATGTTCGCAGGTACAGCTGCTCCTCTCGCAGCTGATGCCGCATATGGTGTCGGAGGAAACGGCAATGCCATAATGGAGTATCTTGACCGTGGTATCTATGCCATAAAATCCGGAAACGGAATGTTCGTAAGCTGGCGCTTTAACGCGAACGACGCAGATGATGCCGAGTTCAGACTCTATCGTGATGACCAGCTCATCTACACAAGCAAGTCAGGAGAGGCTACAAACTACTGGGACGCACAGGGCAGTGCAAATTCAAAGTACCGCGTTGATACTCTGAAAAATGGCGAAGTTGTTTCAACAGAAAACTGCCGCTTCACATCGGGCACAAACTACTTCGACATTCCGCTGGACAATCCAAACAGTAGTCTCTACTCGCCTAACGACTGCTGTGTCGGCGACGTTGACGGCGACGGTCAGTACGAGATATTCGTTAAATGGGACCCCAGCGATTCACAAGACAACTCCAAGACCGGATATACCAGCAAGGTCTTCATCGACTGCTATACCCTCACGGGCAAAAAGCTCTGGCGTATAGATATGGGCAAGAATATCCGCGCTGGTCAGCACTACACACAGATGTGCGTTGCTGATTTCGACTGCGACGGAAAAGCAGAGCTCATAACAAAGACTTGTGACGGAACGATAGATGGAACCGGTAAGGCGATCGGTAACGCTAACGCAAGCTACGTTGACAGCTCAGGAACGATCCTGACTGGTCCGGAATACATGACACTTTTTGAAGGCGCAACAGGAAAAGCCCTCGATACTATCGATTTCCCTGTTCCAAGAGGAACTGCAACTGGTAACGAGGCTAAAAGCACATGGGGCGATAACTATGGTAACCGCTGTGAACGTTACAACGCAGCTATAGCTTACCTCGACGGTGTACATCCTTCAGCTGTTTACGGCCGAGGCTACTATACAAGACTCACACTTTCAGCTGTTGACGTGCGCGACGGAAAACTCGTTAAGCGCTGGGTATTCGATACGGGCTTCGACAAGAGTAATCCCGCTTACGGCTGCGGCAACCACAACGTAATGGTAGCCGATTTCGACAACGACGGCAAGCAGGAAGTCTGCATGGGTGCAAGCTGTATTGACGATAACGGAAAGCTTCTCTGGTCAACAAAGCAGATGCACGGCGATGCTATGCACATAGGCGACCTTGACCCAAATCATGAGGGAATAGAAGTATTCATCTGCCATGAGGACGGCAATTACGGTATCTCGCTCGTTGACGGCAGGAACGGTCAGATAATCTGGCACTATGACGGAGACAAGGATACAGGACGCTGCTGTGCTGACAATATCGTTGCAGGCAACAGCGGCGCTGAGTTCTGGGGTTCAAGACCTGCTAATGCAGTATTCGATGTTTCAGGCAAGCAGATAGGTAACAAATGGCCTTCCACAAACTTCCTTATCTACTGGGACGGCGACTTAGAGCGTGAGCTCCTTGATGATATCACCATTACAGACGGTGCAGCAATAAACAATTATCCGACAATATTCACAGCAACAGGCTGTGCTTCAAACAACGGCACAAAGGCTGTACCATGCTGTACAGCAGATCTCTTTGGTGACTGGCGTGAGGAACTCATCCTCCGCACAGAGGATAACTCAAAGCTCCGCGTATGGTGCACCAATACAGAGACAAAGTACCGCATAACTACTCTCATGCACGATATGCAGTACCGTATGCAGTGCGGCTGTCAGCAGAGCTCATACAACCAGCCTCCTCATCCTAGCTTCTATCTCGGAACTGAGGCTCCCCTCCCCGCAAGACCAAACGTAAAGCTCAACAATACTCCTCCGGAGCCGATCAACGGTAAGTATGTCAAGAACCTGAATGTGCTTGACAGAGATAACATGCTCGCATGGTCGCTTTCAGATTCATCAAGCACTGGCTCACTTATCTACGGTGACAGAGACTTCACTTACACAGAACTTCCTGAAGTTCTCAAGGGCAAGGAAGCTATTCTTACAGCATGCAACTCTAAGAACACTTTCGCAGATCTTGCTGAGTTCACAGCTGGTGAAAAATGCGATGTATATGTTCTTCTTGATACAAGAGTCGAAGAAGCAGGAAGTGTTCCTTCATGGCTCGGCAGCTACACCAAGACTGATATGACTGCCGCTTCCAGCAACGATGTTAAATTCAGCATATATAAGAAGACTTTCGAATCCGGTGAAAAGGTAACACTCGGACAGAATGGTATGAACGGAAACTGCATGAATTATTCAGTATTCGTGGATGCTGCATTTGTAGAAACAACCACTACAACTACTGAAACTACAACCACGACTACAGTTACCACAACTACCGAAACAACGACAGTTACAACAACTACCCAAACTACAGAAGAACAGGCTCCCACAACAACACGTATTGAAACAGTGTATGAATACAACTGCGATATATCATTCAAGGATTCATACTATACAAACGTTTCAGAAGAATTTGATACAAGCTCTATCGAAAAAGTCATCATCAAGTATAAGAAAATTCAGCGCTCTTACTCAATGAGTAGTGGTTCATCAGATTATATCCAAGAGGAAGGTTCGATTGACATTACCGACAAGGTAAGCTTCGGGGAAGCAACACCTGCAAGTACATTTGACCCTGAACACGCTCCTGAATATGATATCGCACTGATCGTAACAGAGTCCGTAAAGTCTCCAGACGGCTATACTACCCTCATTAGTAAAGGCGACCAAATCTCTATAAAAAAGGAAGAGGAAATCAACGGTAAAATCGTCATTAGCTTCGATAAAGCACATGTTACTGTTAACATTGGTCTCATAGGAGACGCTAACTGCGACAAGAATGTCACAGTTGCTGACGCAGTAGCAATTCTCCAGTCCATAGCTAATAATGATAAATACGCACTCAAACCTCAGGGCAAGGTTAATGCTGACTGCTTCAATGTTGGCGATGGTGTAACAGCCAACGATGCTCTATCAATACAGAAACTCGACGCAAAGAATATAACTTCATTGCCGGATTCTTCAAAATAATAATGTAATAAGAGAAGCGGTTAACCATTGATTAACCGCTTCTTTATGTTTTTTCAAACTTTACTGAAGTATAGAATCAGTCAAAGATTGCCTGATCTACTATCAGCTGTTTCTTATTTTTAATCTCAGCCAAACAAAAAATGAAAAAGGATATATTTTGGATATATTTATGTGATATTATTTACTCAGGATCCAAAAACAGGGGGTAAAGTATGATCTATGAAATCCTACTCGCAGAAGATGATGATAACATCCGTGAAGCAATAGCTGATTTCTTTTCAGACAAGGGTAAAGGTATTCTCAACCTTACAACTGCAGTTGACGGTGCCGAAGCGCTTGAACTCATAAGAGAGAATCATTATGACCTTCTTATTCTCGATGTGATGATGCCGAACATGGACGGTTTTTCACTTTGTAAAAACATACGCAGGAGCAGTGATGTTCTGATCCTGTTTCTGACTGCACGTGCGCGCGAAGAGGATGTTCTCTACGGATATTCATTAGGATGTGACGATTATATCATAAAACCCTTTTCAATCGCTGCGCTCTTTGCGAAGGTTCAGACCATGCTCAATCGCGTCAAGGGAGCAGTAAGCAGCAATACAATAAGCTATGGAGCAATAAGCATGAATCTGCTGACTATGACTGTTACTACAAACGGTAATCCTGTAGAGCTTGCACCAAAAGAATATGCTCTACTACGTTGCCTTCTTGAGAACAAGAACAAAGTATTCAGCCGCGATCAGCTTCTTGACCGCGTATGGGGAATAGACTATTTTGGTACTGATCGCATAGTTGATAATCATATCAAAAAGTTAAGACATGCTCTTGGGGAATCAGGGAAACAGATAAAAACAGTCTTTTCTAAAGGATATCAGCTTACTGACAATACTTAGGTGGGATAAATATGAGAAAACGTAAAAAGAAAGAGAAAAAGAAATTCATAAGTTTCTTCTTAAAAAGGTTCTTATTATGTCTGCTTGCATTAGGATCATTAGGTGTATACCAGGCATATCAAGCATGGATCGAAGAAAAAGAATCAGCTAGAGAAATAGCAAAATACAGTCAAGATATAGCGGATATCGAAAGCAGACTTGAAAAAGCTGATGACAATGATGATAGTCTAGAATTTGCTCTTGCAGCTCTTTCTCAAAAACCTACCTCTTATTCGGAGAGAGTCGTAATGCTGTATAATCCCGAAACAGGCCAATACTATCTCTCAGAACCGAGAGGGATCACCATTATCTACAAAAATGGTGAGAAACAGTTATTATATCTGACCGATCAGGAAATAATTGAAAAGCTATTTGAATCAACTTCTTATTATTGGAATATGTATGAGCCTTTTGTCAAAAACATATTTATTAAGGATGACTCTTTTCAGCCAGGAGAAACATATATTGTGAAAAGAAAAAACCCATATATTCTTTATAAATACTGGAATAAGCATCATCATATAGAAGGAAAATGGATTAATCTTTCACCTGAAAAGACTGATGAATGGATAACGGTTAATTCTCCACTAAGTAGCGAAGACGATTATATTAATGAAGAAGAATTGACGAATCAAGCTAAAGAACTTAGTCTTAAAGATGATTCATACCACTGGTCAGGTCAAATATACATTGTGGGTTCCCCGAATTCACCGCATGCCAAAGAACTAATGCAGTATATTGATGAGCATTATAGTGATTATTACAAAGAAGAAATTGATTATCTAAATGATTTGAAAAAGAAATTAGAAACTGAACAACCGACATTTGATGATATGAATGAGTTCTTTGCCGATAATATAGAAGACTATCATAAAGGAGTATCCAACCAAATAGAATTAACTAATACAAGGATTCAAAACCTTCCGGAACGTCTATATCATGACGTCTTTCATCACAATTGGGATGAACAATTCTACCACAATTCAGAAACAATTAGAATACAGTTCAGAAATGAACGCTGGAATCTTTTCTGTTATGAATGTGTTGACTATAAAAAGCTATTCAATTCTCATTTAGAGTCGAATAGTGCTCCATATTTCTTTTGGAGTATCCAGGCAATCATCCTGTCGTTGGTTATAGCTCTTCTCTGGTCAGTGATCTCATATCTTATCTACAGAAGGAAGTATGATATGGAAGCTTACCGCAGAAACCTGACAGGTGCTTTAGCACATGATCTTAAATCACCACTCATGGCAATCTCCGGATATTCAGAAAACCTTATCAATAATATTCAACCAGATAAGAAAGATCACTATTATCAGGCAATATACGATAATACTCAGTATATGGACCGTATCATTGTCAACGTTCTGGAACTCTCAAAACTGGAAAATGGAAGTAAAGCAAAAAGCGAAAATGTCAGTCTAACAGAACTAACTTCAGAACTGATCTCAGATATGAAGGATCAAGTTGAACAGCATGATCTGAAGGTAACAGTTACAGGAAGCTGCATTGTAAAAGCAGACCAACAGATGATGACTCAGGCACTTAGAAATCTGCTGGATAATGCTATTAAATACACACCTGATGACGGCTGCATTACAGTTACTGGAGAAAAACACACTCTCAGCATTTCCAATGACATATCAGAAGACCACATAGACAAACCTAAACGCCTTCTAAAAGCATTTGTAAAAGAAGATACAGCCCGTGGCAATCGCAAAGGCACAGGCCTCGGTCTGTCTATCGTTCAGCAGATAGCATCACAAAACCGACTAAAGCTTCGTATAATCAGCAAAGATCATCACTTCATTGTCCGTCTGCATCAGAATGCTATAGTCAGCAAGTTAGGTCGATAGAAATAATGATCACTTCCTACTAACGTACAAAGGACTCCTTTCGGAGTCCTTTGTACGTATATCAGTCCGGCGGGAAATAATAATCTAGCAATAGATCAACCATTCGTGAATAGCTTGCGACACCATCCTCAACGCCATTAAGCTTCATACTGGTATCAGAAACAGATTCTGAAAATGCACTCACTGTTTCAGTATCAATAATCTCTTTATTTTCATTTTCCTCCCAATAATTGTCTGGAAGGAAACGAAGCCAGTCATTCTGTACCTTAGGCGATACCTTGTCAGTCAGTTCAAATCCAGACTGGATATTATTCTTATAGATCTGCTTATGTACATATTCAAGCGCGTCAATACAGCCGCTGTACTTAACCTGAGGATCATCACTCCCCTGTGTTGCTATATATGAGATAAAGTTTGCTTCATCCTCCTGCATGAATCCCTTCAGATGTGCATACTCGTGACAGATGACTGACGGGAGCAATTCCGGAACCATATCAGCATTATATGTTGATTCCATCGAGAATGAAAAATACATTCCTGCTGTTCCTGTCTGACTCATGAAATATGAGAAGATTATCGGCTTAGGCCTGGGATAGTATCCTCTTAGCTGCGGATACTGTTCAGAAGCCTTTTTCATAGCCTTTTTACATTCGCTTTCTGCATCTATAGTCAGCATGAATCGATCATTCTCATCTCTGGGTACTTGCTCAGCAAGGGCATTAGCATCATCGATCAGCATTGAATAGAGCTGTTTGAGTTCCTCGTTATCATGTTCTTTCGGAGAAAAATAGCGTTCTGAAAAACGTGTGCATCCATATAATGTGAAACAATTCAGCGATTGTGTCAGAGTTACAAAAGCAAGAATACAAAGAGAAATGGTTAGCGATACTGAGATAATAGTTCTTCTTGACTTCTTCATGAAAATCAAAAGAAAAATCATCAACGGAATTCCGACGAAAAACAGGATCAACGCTGCTATCATCATTATTTCTCCGATTGAAAAAGTGAAAAGACCGCTCAGGAAAACTAATGGAAGTGAAATATACGGAAAAATATTTGCTGCGTAAAAATCAGCAAATGACTGTGATAACCTTCCTGCAATAGTCATTACTGCAGAAAAACCAACAAGTATCAGCGGAATCAGATATCTTTTTTTCATCACTTGGTTTCTGACTTAATCGGAAGAGAAGTCACTACACGAGCATCAAACTGCTGTATTACAAGCGCGTCTTTTGCTGTAACGCCCTTTTCTCCATCAACATCAGCATTAATTGCTCCTAACGGCTTAAGGGCATACTTGTCTTTATTAGCTATAGACTGAAGGATCGCAACAGCATCAGCAACTGTTACCTTAGTATCTAAGTTTGCATCACCGATCTTAACAGCAGGTTCAACAGTAACCTTTATCTTTGCCTTAGTTTTTCCGTTATCAGCCGTAACTATCGCTTCACCTTCAGCTACAGCAGTAACAAGACCTTTCTCATCAACAGTCACAATGCTTGTATCAGACGATGAGAAATTTATGTCGCCGTCCATACCCGTTGTCGAAAGCTGTGAAGTATTACCTACTCCATGGATAGTGAGCTCTGAATAGGTCTCTGTCGATGATGTGGTTCCGGTGTAGGTCGATGTAATAGTAAATATGTATCTGTTTCCATTTGCATCTGCGTTAATGAAGCAGCTGCCAGATCCTGTAGCAGTGATAATACCATCATCAGAAACTTTAGCAACTTTCTCATCAGAGCTCCACCAGTCCAATACTGTTCCTTCAGGAGCGTTAGCGGCAACCTTACGTGCAGGAACTGCATCCGAAAGTTCAATATCACCGACAAATATCTCTGTGATAAAAGGACGGACAGGTTCACCATATTCAGATACAACCTCAGCATAATACCTGACTCCGTCGTTGATTCCATTAATGACACATTCCCCTCTTCCGACGGCCTTTACATTTCCTTCATTATCAACAGTCGCAATACTCTCATCTGTTGAGCTCCACTCAACATCCTTACTGTCAACCCCTCTAATATTCAGAGAAGCTTTTGAAAACTGATTGTTAAGAGTGAATCTTCCTATGAGTACACTTATCTCCTGTGTCTCAGGGCCTTCATTTAAAACTGTGATATCATATTGATCAAGAGCAATTCCTGTATCTGTAGTTGCCATAACATAAGTCTTACCGACTCCAACAGCAGTTATAGTTATCTTAGTCGGATCATCAGGATCAACATTTACAGTTGCGACTTTATAATCTCCGCTGGACCAGTAGGCTTTATATAATTGTGAATCAAATTCTATCTGAACATAATCCCCCACATTATCAAATATAAATTCATATCCATTTTTTGTTACTTCAGCATATGAAACTATACTCTCAATATAATTTGTCGGAAGTGAAATTCCAAATGTCATGCACAAAGCAGCTGCTCCAGCCAGTATTTTCCCATATCTCATAATTTCCTCTCCTTCATAGAAATGTTATTATTATTATAAAGCTAACAGCTGCCCTTGTCAAGAAATCGGGCAGCTGTTAATTCTTAGCATTTTAGTTTTCAAAACCGTGTGTGAAATATAGTCCTCCAAATAATCTGTACATCAGTTTTGCTAGGTATTCCTCATCTGCCTTGCAGCCAGTCATCACATAATTCTTTGCAATACCATTCATTCCACTGGCTATAAAGTCAACAAGGTAAATTCTACTGTCTCCTGTCACATCACTGAAAAAGTGTTTACATTCCATAAATGAACTGTACTGAGCATCAAAAAGGAAATGCATCATGCTGTTTTTAACAAGAAGTTCAAGTACATGACTATGTTCTATAATGAATGAGCTATAATGCTTGCAAAACAAATTAAAACTAGCAGAACGGCATATGCAATCATTATCCTCAGGAATAAAGCAGCAACTGTTGCGTATAGTATATGCAATCACGTTTTCCTTAGAACCAAACAAAGAATAGAATGTCTGCCTTGAAACATCAGCTTCCTTGCAAAGGTCACTAATGGATATTTCAGCATATGGTGTATCTTCAAGAATACGCAGCATCGCGTCTCCTATTAGTTTCTGAGAAAACAGGGCTGTTTTGTTAGTGCCTCTGTACATTGACAAACCGTCTCCTTATGTAAATGTTGAAAAATTCCCTTGACAAATGTCTAACTTAATGATATTATTATAACAGTAACATTGACAAATGTCAAGTTGCTTAAGTACAAAAACGGAGGTCAAATTAATGGCAGAACAGGTAACAAAAGACACAAAGATCGGCGAGCTTCTAAGACTTGATGCAGATGTAGCACCAATACTTCTGAGCATTGGAATGCACTGTCTCGGATGTCCAGCTTCACAGAATGAGACTATTGAAGAAGCTGCAGCTGTTCACGGTGTTAATGCTGATGAACTCGTAGCAGCCCTTAATGAAAAAATAAACGCATAATTAACAATAGGAGAATCACTTTTTTGATTCTCCTGTTGTTTTTTCTATTAAGCCTTTAATTGTTTCCGCAGTGCTGACTATCTTATCCGCGGTGCAGAGCAGAACACTCTCGCGGAAATGAGGAACATGCGTCAGATTCAAAGGGAACATATGTGAGTAAATCATGTTTTTCTCACACCTGTTAAGAGTAAATCTTGTCATCGCATTAGAAAGAGCACGTGAAGCATGGGTATAACCATGAAGGCGATGCCACCCATCATCTGCATGCCAGTCATAAAGAAAGAAATCATGCAGAAGAGAGCCTCTTATAAGAGAACGTCTGTCTGTTTTTATGTGTAATGCATCAGCAAGGGTCAGGCACATGTCAGTAACTTTCAGCGAATGCTCATAGACGCTTACCCTGCCATGCTGGACAAAACCACGTGTCTTCTGCATTTCTTCTGATTTAAGGATGTCTCGGCCCTCACGGGATATTTCAGTTAAATGTTTCATAATGCTATTTCCATATATCCACATGTAAATGGGAAAAAGTCAAATTTCTCCGTTCCTGTATGAACAGCTCCCAGGCTCTCGTACCATCTTCGAAGAACTGTATTCTCTTCAACAATACTGAGTTTCATGATCGTACATCTGGAATTTCGAGCAGTTTCAATCGAATGTCTGACGAGCTCCTCCCCTATCCCTCTGTGCCTGTATTCGGGCAGCACGGATAAGCTTCCAAGCTCACACTCGCGCTCTCCGCGCATGAGGAGGGAATAGTAACCAACTATCCTGTTATCAGCACAATAGACGTACATTAGGCGATGCTGGTTGTCAAGCTGATCTGTAAGTCTCTCTGTTGAAGTCGCAAACGCTACGAAACGCGGAGCGTTCTCAGGAGTAAATCCAAATTCGTCTGCTACAGTCATGAAACTTTTCCTTATAACATCCACACAAACAGGAAGTTCATTTCTGGAAATCTGCCTTATCATTTTGCATCCCCCTATATCAATCATCTTTCTTATTATACAGCCACGATTATTTTTTGTCAATCAACTGATTATGATTCGTTATCAAAAATAGAACCGAGTGGATCTGATGTCACCACTCGGTTTTTTAAGATTATTAATGAATCTCCAATAGCTATAGCACTCTGATGTGCTGATCATTCAGTTTATTCAACAGGGAATTTATCAATAGCTTTGGAATCATACTGCTGAATCAGCAATGCGTCCTTAGCTGTTACACCAGGTTCGCCGTCAACATCAGCATTGATCTGACCCTGCTGTGTAAGTCCATACTTGTCACGGTTACCAAGATGCTGAAGAATAGCTACTGCATCAGCAACAGTTACTTTCTTGTCAAGATTTGCGTCACCAACAAGCTTCTCCATAGTTACAGATACTGAAGTATTAGTAGAAGTTGTAGTAGTACGTCCAGGTCTGACGTTTGTTGAAACAGTAGTTGATACAGGATTACTTGCAGTAGTTGTATCAACTGTAGTTGTAGTCGTAGTTGTAGTTGCCTTTGTAGTTGTTACTGTCGTTTCAGAAGGAGTCGTTACAGTAGATTCTCCAGTATAAACAGCTTTAATAGTTACACTGCCGTCAGCTCTGAATCCAATAGTTGCTGAAGTTGTGCTTCCTGATGTAAGCTCTGTTCCAGTAATCTCCCAATGATCAAATGTAACTCCCTCAAGTGGTTCTGCCGTTGCAGTCATTTCATAATCGGAATGATACTGACCTGTCCAGCTATCCTCATTGATACTGAGAGTATTGAGTTTTACAATACCCTTGGATGAGTTATTCTGTACAGTAACATCAGTTAACTCACTGGTAAGTGAAGCTGCCTGCTTGAGAGTTCTTACAGCATTATTGAATCTGCTATTGTAGAATGAAGTAACTGTGCTAGCTTCCTGCTGGAATTTTGATGCTCCCTGTGATGTGAATGAGAATCTCTTATATGTATCGGCAACTGGTTCCTGATACTTTGTAAACTTGTTAACTTCTGCAGTTGTCTTTTCTGTATCGAAGTTATAGTTTGCTATATCCATGAATGTACGTGAAAACTCTGTTGCAAAATCCTTATCACTCATAAGCTTTGTGAAAGCCTTACTGAGAGTATCGGTATTCTGTCTGATACGGCTGAAGCTGTCAGCATTTGCAGAATTCTGCTGTGATCCGTACATTCCCTGACCGAGTTCTGTATCGAAGAGGAACATACGCCACTTTCCGTCACTGTATGGATTCTCGGGATCTATCGCTCTTGAACGCCAAACTGCTGTATTGTTCTGAGGCCAGTCAGAGTTAGCAATATAGATCTCAGATGCAAAATAGTCCATAAAGCTCTGAACATCAACCTTCTCAGCGAACTGCTTATATGAAATGCTTCCGTTAGCAACTCCTGATATAAGGTCATCCCAATCCTGGAGATCCTGATCAGTACCTTCCTCTAGTTCACTGTTCTTGATGATTGCAACATCATCCTTGTCAATGCCATAATGTGACTTGATATAGCCATCACTAACCTTCTCAGTGATCTGGTAAATACCCCAGAATTCTCCGTCAATAAAGAGAATACACTCACTCATGGCCTGAGTTGCCATATTTCTGTCAGAAACAAGCTGCTGATTCACGCTGTCACGGAAATAGAATCCACCAGCATCATTACCACCGTTTCTGATAACTATATTATCATATTTCTTTATAGTCTTGCCATTCTTTGCCTTTGTAGCTGTACCGTCAAAGAAATCATATTCAAGATCTGATTTTCCATAATCCTGACGCGCATAGATGGTGAAGCTCTTCTGTGCTGAGTTACGGCTTGCAGCACCTTTGATACGGATGCCAACGTTCTGATTTACAACAGACTCGCCGCAGTCAAACATCTCAAAGCTAGCTTCTCTTTCCCATTCTCTGCCCTTCTGATTATAGTTTGCAGGTATCTCCCAAGGATTCATCATATTGAAGCCCCAGCCGCCTCCTGGATTGAAGCCGCCGCCCCATCCCGGGATCTGCCAGCCCTGTCCAGGGCCACCGGGCTGCTGTGGATCCTGAGGATCCTGCTGGTTCTGCTGATTCTGATAGTCATCGTAAGTCTTTCCTCTTACATATATACCTTCTTCATAGCCGAAAAGGTTATCAGGATCTGTTACGAGAGATACTACCTTCATGTCTTTATAATATCCCGAGGCTGTCTTGCCTACGAAATATGTCTTAGTAACGGGGGCACTGACACGTCCCTGAGAGTCAACCGCAACAGCACGGATTATTGCTGCCTTATCAATCAGCTCCTTAGGAGCAGTAGCATTGGAAGCAGCAATATCAGTTCTCATACTGAGACGATTTTCAGTGTTGCTCATGTCAGTGATATCGATCGGACCCGTATATTTAGTTGATTCTGTTGTTGGATTGCTTCCGTCGATAGTATAATATACTGTTGTTCCCTCAGGAGCAGTAATTGTGAGTGAGAACCCACTGTTGAAGAAGCCGCTCTCCTGTGAGAATTCTGGAAGTCTAACAGCATTTGATCCATCTGGTGCCTTGTTTGCCTGACCAGGAGTACAGCTGAGTACATAATACTCACCACTTCCGTCAGGATACTGACCATAAGATGTATCAGTTGCGAGTGCATCAAATGTTAAAGTGTCAACGGCATTACCTGAAGCATCACTTAAAACAAGAGTCTCACCGCTTGCTGACATACCGAATGGAGCAATAGTATTGTTAGTCAGAGCAGCGTTGCTGTCGCAGTATACTACGATACTGCCTTTTGATGGGATAACAGTACCAGCAGGGAATTTGTACTTAAATGGTTCTGCTTCTTTGTCTGACAGACCATACCCACTGATATCAACGGATGAACCTGAGCTGTTATATATCTCTGCCCAGTCATAAAAATTGCCGTCTGGAGCGGCGATCTTGGTGTTTTTGGTGCACACCTCATTGATGGTTACTGCACCTGCTGCGTTAGCTGGAACGGGTACTGTGCCTATCAGACCCAGAACAGCAGACAGGCTGACTATTCCTGCCGCAGCGCGTTTGAAGAATTGTTTTTTCATAGTAAAAGTCCTCCTTTTCATTTTTACCTGTTTTGCTGCCAAAGCGATACAGGTTAAAGGTGTAACTTTCCCCTTCATATTTTCTATATGGTAAAATGATAACACAAAACCCGCAAATTGTCAATATTAATAGTACAAATTCGCAATAATTGATATAGAAAAAAAACTGAACGCAACAACTATGCTTTCAGGATTCTTTATACATGTTGATGTAAAGCCAAACGCACTTTAATTAACCGGAATGCACAGAATTTTTCAAAAATGCTCTCTATCTCTGAAATGGCCTGTTGAACGATCCGATCTCTATAAGATTACCTTCAGGATCAGCAATATAGCATGTCCTTTGTCCCCAAGGTTCTGTTGTAGGTTCCAGTATGGAGACTGCGCCTTTCATAACCGCCTTCTGGTATTCCTCATCAACTTCCTCAAACGTGTCAACATACAAAGCTATTTCAAAATGACCGTTAACACTTTTCAGATATTGATATTTTCTGCTTGTCATCTTTTCAAAATCATCTCTTCCATAGAGTAGAAACAATGTGCCATCCTTTACAAGATACACATTTGACATATCTTCATCTTCCTTTATTTCAAACCCAAGCACATCCCTGTAGAAACGGATCATCCTCCCCATATCTTCTACAAATATGCCAAAACCGTCCAGTCTCATACATTCACCTCACCAAGTTGAAAGTTTCAACAATAAAAATTCTATATCAATTATATGATATTTTTTTATAATCGTCAACATAAATTTTGGCCACTATTGATTTAGTCATTGCTTTTCTTACTAATATATGATATGATTTTTTCATAGATATCGAACGTTACAACAATAATCCAAAGAGGTGAAGAAATTGAAGATACTATTGATCGGCGGTACTGGTACAATCAGTATGGCTATAACACGTCTTCTTGCTGAGAGAGGCGAGGAAGTCTACATTCTGAACAGAGGAAACAGAAACAATGACCTTCCCAAAAATGTAAAGGTCATCAGCTGCGACATAAGCGATGAGAAAAAAACTGCTGAAACGCTTGGTGATATGACATTTGACTGTGTAGGCGAATTTATCGGATTTGTACCCGAACAGGTTGAACGTGATGTACGTCTGTTCTCCGGGAAGACCAAACAATACATATACATCAGTTCAGCTTCAGCTTATCAGAAGCCGCTCGGAGACTACAGGATAACCGAGAGCACTCCCCTGTCCAACCCACACTGGCAATATTCACGAGACAAGATCGCTTGCGAGGAATACCTGATGAAGCAATACCGCGAAAAAGGATTCCCAGTAACTATTGTCCGTCCAAGCCACACTTACGATGAGCGTTCAGTGCCTCTCGGAGTACACGGTGACAACGGGAGCTGGCAAGTACTTAAGCGAATGATCGAAGGAAAGCCAGTCATAATTCATGGCGATGGCTCATCACTATGGACAATAACACACAACAGCGACTTTGCAAAAGGATATACAGGATTGATTGGAAATATCCACGCAATTGGTCAGGCTTTCCATATAACATCAGACGAGAGTGTTACATGGAATCAGATCTACTCTATCATTGCTGACTCACTCGGAGTTAAACTAAACGCAAGACATATCTCTTCAGAATTCCTGGATTCAATAGGTCCTTACGATTTTGAAGGAACACTCACCGGAGATAAAGCAAATACAGTAGTCTTTGATAATTCCAAGTTAAAAAGAGCTGTTCCTGACTTTACGGCTACTGTCCGCGCAGATCAGGGAATCCGAAATACTGTTGAATATGTTCTTGCACATAAGGAATGCCAGAAAGACGATCCTGAATTCGACAGCTGGTGTGACAGAGTAATAAAAGCATACGACAAGCTAATAAATGAAATAAAGGAGAAGTAGTAATATGGAGAATTTTCAGTTTTACAGCCCAACCGAATTTGTATTCGGAAAGGATCAGGAAGATAATGCTGGTGCACTCGTAAAGAAGCACGGCGGATCAAATGTTCTCATTCACTATGGTGGTGGCTCTGCTGTTAGAAGCGGACTTCTTGAACGCGTAAAAGCTTCTCTAGATAAAGCTGGTGTAAAGTATATTGAACTCGGAGGAGTTAAACCGAATCCCCGTGATACTCTCGTATATGAAGGAATTGATCTCTGCCGAAAGGAAGGTATCGATTTCATCCTTTCAGTCGGAGGCGGTTCAACTATAGATTCATCTAAAGCAATCGCTCTTGGTGTTCCTTACGACGGTGACTTCTGGGATTTTTACAGCGGAGCAGCATCCCCTGTGAAGGCTCTTCCGGTTGGCACTGTACTTACGATTGCCGCAGCTGGAAGTGAGGGATCCGGAGATTCAGTTATCACTAAAGAAGATGGCGGACTTAAGCGCGGAACCGGAAGTGATCTGATCCGTCCTCGTTTCTCCATACTTGATCCGCAGCTTACATGCACTCTCCCTGCGTATCAGACTGCCTGCGGTGCTACAGATATTATGGCCCATGTTTTTGAGCGTTACTTCACCAATACTACAGATGTTGAAATAACTGACCGTCTCTGTGAGGCAGTTCTTCTCACAATGGTCAAGGAAACACCAGTTGTAATCGCTGATCCAAACAACTACCAGGCTCGTGCGAATATAATGTGGGCTGGTACTGTTGCACACACAAATATAGTAGGTGTCGGAAGAGAACAGGACTGGAACAGTCATGGAATCGAACATGAATTATCAGCTCTTTATGACTGCGCTCACGGCGCAGGACTTGCTGTAATAATGCCTGCATGGATGGAATTTGTATACAAACACAATCCTCTTCGTTTTGCACAGGCAGCAACAAGGATCTGGGGATGCCAGATGGACTTTGAGCATCCTGAAGTAACTGCTCTGGAAGGCATTAAGAGATTCAGAAGCTTCCTGCACAGTATTGGTATGCCTATAAATTTTGAAGAACTCGGAGCACGCGAAGAAGACATCCCGGCACTCGTAGACAAGTTCGGCATCGGAGATGGCAAAACAGGCGGATTCGTTCATCTTTCCGCTGATGACATCACAGAAATATATAAGATAGCTGCAAAAGCCACCTTATGATATAAAAAACAAACCCGCCTATAAGAGCGAATTTTTCGTCGCACCTCTTATAGGCGGGTTAATATGTCTATAACTAGACTATGCCTTCAAACACTACCTTATTGCCAATTTGAACACGTTCAACGCCAATCTTCTTGTTTTTGTTGAAGTTGAAACTTAGCATATATCCTGTGTTCAGGCCAAAGTAATCAAGATAGTCAGATATTTGCTGTTCTCCTTTCTCAAATTAGAATAATTAT
>JAGCYM010000083.1 GCA_017960805.1 Ruminococcus sp. | reverse complement strand
GGTGTTTCCAGAGCTCTTCTCGAGTTTGATGCTGAACTTCGTCCAACTCTCAAGAAGGCCGGATTCCTCACTCGTGATCCAAGAATGAAGGAAAGAAAGAAGTACGGTCTCAAGGCTGCACGTCGCGCACCTCAGTTCAGCAAGAGATAATCATTCTGCAGATGCAGATTCGAACCCCCCAGATTTTATCTGGGGGGTTTCTTATATTAATCAAGTAGTTCAGATATTCTACGGCCGTTCTAAATCTTCATCGTTGCCTTGTTCTTAATTATTACGGTATTCACGAGGTGAACAGTGGAACAGTTCCTTAAATGATTTAGAGAAATAACTGTTGTTATCAAATCCACATAACTCATAAATTGTTTGAACTGAGTAAGTGCTGCTTTTAAGCATATATGCCGCATTTTGCAATCTGAAATTCTTAAGATATTTAATTGGTGAAATATTGATAATTGACTTAAAGCACCTAAGAACTTCACTTTTACTAACATTTGCAGCATTAGCCAGGTCATCTAACGTTATATTTTTAGAATAGTTTGAATGGATGTAGTTTAGGATTATCTGTACGCGCTCCTCTAACAGTGGATTTACTGTGTGGTTAAGCATACTTTCTGTTAGATTCATATGATTTAGTACAGCAAAAAAATCAGATAATTCATTTCTGACTGATATCTCGTAATCCTCTGGTTCATGATTTATTATTTCCCATACAGTTTTGATAATATTGTCCAATTTGCAAAAGAATATGGAATCTGACTTCAGTATAAAATCTCTAATACTTGCGCTATGGATGATAGGATGTAAATACTTTTTATAATAAATACTTTCTGTATTGCTGCTTATAACAGAGCTGTCAAATATGACAGATTTAAAAATTGCTGCATTGACGGGGTTATGATTACGCATGGAATGCAAAACATTGGTATTTATGAAAAATAAGTCTCCTTCTGAAAGTATATATTTTCTGTTACCGCATTCTAAAAGAATAACGCCCTTTTCGACATGGCCTATCTCAATTTCAGCGTGCCAGTGCCAGTTGACAAAATCTTCGGTGATATCATCTCTATATATGGCAACTGGAAACTCTACAGTTCCATGGGTTCCAGTTTCATCTATATTGAATGGAGTTGCTTGTTTTGATAATGATATACATGATGAGAGTGCCATAATTATTCCTCTTGGAGATATAGCTATACTATTTGATCATTTTATTCCTTTTATTATATTAACAATACGATATAATTACAATAATTTCTTTCGACTAACAAAAAAGCACTAACAAAAATAGGAGGCTGGTGATTATGTTTGATAATTTTAAATGGATCAATAAAGGTGAGATAAAAATTGAAGAGAATAAGGTTACAATAAAAGCACCGGCTTTGAAAGATTTCTTCTGTGGTGGAAGTACAACAAGTGAAGAAGGAATTCTTCCTGAATCACTTTGTAATGCTCCATATTTCTACACAGATGTTAATGGCGACTTCGTTCTTAATATAAAGGTATCTCATGATTTTAAGGAAACTTATGATTCTGCATCTGTAATGGTTATGCAGGATATGGACAACTGGGCTAAATGCTGTTTTGAACTTACTGACTTTGGAACACACGCTGCTGTAAGTGTTGTAACTAAAGATGGTGAATCCGATGATGCTAATGGATGCGATATTGAAGGACAGAATTTTGCATATCTTAGAGTTTGTCGCGTGGGCAGAGCATTTTCTTTTCATTACTCCCTAGATGGAGTGCATTTCCACATGACAAGATATTTCTTAATGAAAGATGCTGAGTCTGTGAAAGTAGGTTTACTTGCTCAGGAACCTACAGGCCAAGGTGGAGACAGAATATACGAGAATCTTTCTATTGAAAGCAAAACGGTAAAAAATATCAGGGCCGGGGAATAAAAATGGAAGTAGAAAAGAATTATAAAAAAACACAGCTTGCATGCTATCTGGGATTTGTAACACAGGCCATCTGCGCTAATTTTGTACCGCTATTGTTTATAACATTTCATAATACATACAATATATCATTTGGAAAGCTGGCTGCTATTTCAACAGTTTTCTTTGTTACACAGCTTGTAGTTGATTTTTTATGTGCAGGTATAGTAGATAAACTGGGTTACAGAGTATGCGTAATAGCTGCAGAGATTACGTCAGGATTAGGACTTGCAGGACTTGCTGTATTACCTGACTTATTGTCAGTACCATTTGGGGGAATCCTTGTGTGTGTATTTATATATGCTGTTGGAAGTGGATTGACAGAAGTGCTGGTAAGTCCAATTGTAGAAGCATGTCCATTTGAAAATAAGGATACAATGATGAGTCTTCTTCATTCCTTTTATTGCTGGGGATGGGTTGGAGTTGTCTTGGGCTCCACAGCCTTCTTTACGGTTTTTGGTATAGAAAAATGGAGAATAATGGCACTTATATGGTCGGTCATTCCGCTTTATAACATTTTCAATTTTGCAACCTGTCCAATCGAACCACTGGTAGAAGATGGTAAGAGCATGACAATGCCCCAACTGTTGAAAACAAAAGCATTTTGGATTTTTATTATACTCATGATCTGCGCAGGTTCTTCAGAGATAGCGATGGGACAGTGGGCATCCGCCTATGCTGAATCAGCACTACATGTTTCCAAAACAGTTGGAGATTTGGCTGGACCCTGCGGATTTGCAGTGTGCATGGGAATCAGTAGACTTCTTTATGGAAAGTTCGGTGAAAAAGTTGATCTGACAATTTTCATGATGGCATCCGGAGTAATGTGCCTTATGTGTTATCTGGTTGCCGGACTGGCAAATATACCATGGGTTGGATTGATTGGATGTGCATTATGCGGATTTTCTGCAGGTATAATGTGGCCAGGTTCAATTAGTATATCATCACAGATACTTCCAACTGGAGGTACAGCAATGTTTGCACTTCTAGCGCTCGCAGGAGATTTAGGGGGAGCAATGGGCCCTGCTATTATTGGAAGTATATCTGAAAAAGCGGCTAATAATTTGCAGGCAGGAGTATTGGCAGGTATAGGTTTTCCTATCATTTTAGTAATTTCAGTGTTCTATATTCGAAATAAGTATCGATAGATATTCAAATTGGTGGAAGTAATATAGCAGGCAAGATCGTCATATTATAAACTTTCGTTGCTAACAGCCTCGCACAGTAGCCCTGAGCTTTCTACCGTACGCAGCAGGTAAACAGCAACTCGTCCTAGAAATGCCATAAACACAGCACTTAGGACATTGAAAAAGTTCTCAAAGAGATAATTTCACCCCTATTGGGGACTATACAAAAAATCGCCTCGCAAGTTTTACTTGCGAGGCTTTATTTTTTCTAACTCTATCCAAATACGTTTCCTATACCTTATCAACAATTACTCGACAGCATTTTTCACAGCCCTGCCTATACTAAAGGCAGGGCTGCGAACTACTTACCAGTCTATTTTAATCTTAGCATTCTTTGCAGATTCATTATAAAGTGATAACTTCACTTTGCCTGCATCAAAGCCATCAAGTTGTAATTCTTCTTTCGAATAATTCTTCAGATCAATTACTTTTGCATTTTTCCCCTGAATCATGAGCAAATATAATTCTCCATCATCGCAACTCGCTTCAACAGAAAAATTTTTAAGTTCATTATCGGTCAAAGAAATAGTTCTTTCAAGTGTTTCACCTGAGGATTTATACTCAACAGTCCATTGAGAACCAATATTGTTATTTACCATTCCAATCGATACATTATTTATAACAGGAATATCATTTGAAAAAAGCACGGATCCTAAAAAAACTGTTGTTGATATCACCGCAACAAATGCACTTACAACAGCTGGTAGCTTAAACCTTCGTACAGATTTCCGGTCTTTATTCCTTCCTACCAGAATGTAAATAAGGAACCCAAACATGTTGGGCGTTAACAATGTTATCAACAACCAACGTATGGGCTTATCACTATTAACAGATGCATCAGCATAAACAAATAGGCAAAGGAAAACATATAAAGACAGGATAGATATTATAGTGATCACTGCAAGTATACAAAATAACATAGGCGTCATATCACAAGATTCCTTTCTGAATATTCATTATTTCCATTTTCCAAATCACACCAGCAAGTAATACAGCCATCAAAGCGTAAACTACTAGTAAAATAGCAGTACACAGTATCGTGATGATGTCATTGAAGAAAACAACAACAAAAGTGATAATAAAGAATGAAATTACAAAAACTGCAAATAATGCGACCACAACATTTCGAATCATTATCTTTTTTTCCTGTTTAATCAATTCTTTATGTATACGTCTTTTAAGTTCTTCTGGGACTTCACTTTTCTCTTTAAAAATATCCGCTAAAATATAATCATCCATTTTCGTACCCCTCCTGTTTCAGCTTCTCAGCAATTATTTCTCTCGCTTTGTGTAACCGACTTTTTACTGTTCCCTTCGGTATTTTCATTATTCCGGAAATATATGCAAGATCCTGTTCATCAAAATAGTACAGCACTACAGGAATGCGATATTTCCAATCAAGCTCTGAAACTACTTTCCTAAGCGCAGATTCTAGTGCAGATTCTTCAACATCAGACTGAACGTCAGTGTTGTCAGAAATGTTATCTATCTCTTCCGGAGACGATGATGCGGTTCTCTCATTCCTTCTCTTTTCTTTGCGGAAATAATTGTGGGAAAGCTTTACAGCAACAGAAATGAGGTATGACCTTGGATTTTCCGAAAGGTCTATTTGGTCTGCTTTCCTAAATGCTGTAAGTACTGTATCTTGATACAAGTCTTCAGCATTTGCACGGTTATGCATGATATTCAAACAAAAACTATATATATCATTCCCGTATATTTCAAGTAACCTTTCAAATTCTTCCGTCGTCAAGCTCTCACCACCCTTCATAATTATATTGTCACAACTAATCTATCGGTTCACTTTTTTACTAGATACTTATGGTATTATATCACAAATCAAGATTATAACCAAGCATCAATCCACACTAATAATTGCTATTTAGAATTTATAATTTCACAGAAAAAAATATGAATCAGAAGTAACTTATCTTAACACAATTTTTCATTTAATTATCATATATTTTACTCGCTTTTCACTTTGATTTAAGCTTTAATAAAGGAAGATCCCTTATAATACAATTGTAATTCAAATGAAAAAAACAACAGGAAAGAGGTGAAAATATGGATCTCAGACATGAGATAAAACATGAGATAAACTATTCTGATCTTCTAATAATCCGACAAAGACTAGCGGCAGTTGCTTATCCAGATCCTCATGCAATAAATGGAAAGTACCTGATCCGAAGCCTTTACTTTGATAATCTATCAGATAAAGTGCTCATGGAGAAAATAAATGGATTATCTATACGTGAGAAATATCGGATTAGATACTATAACGGAGATACATCAGTAATCCATCTAGAAAAGAAGAGCAAGTTTGATCAACTTGGTAACAAACAAAGTGCCTCACTGACTGCTCAACAAGCACAAAAAATTGTTGATGGAGATATTGATTGGATGCTCGCTTCCGAACAGCCGCTTATAAGAGAACTATACTCAAAAATGATCACAGAAGGAATATCTCCCAAAACAATAGTAGATTATACGCGTGAACCATTTATCTTCCCAGCCGGTAATGTCCGTGTTACACTTGACTACAATGTTCGAAGTGGGATGAGATGTACTGATTTCCTTAGAAATGATTGTATTACCGTCCCAGTATCTGACTCAATAATACTTGAAGTCAAGTGGGACAACTTCCTACCAGATATAATCAGAGATGCAGTGTCTCTCGAAAACAGGCGTGAGGGAGCATTCTCAAAATATGCCACTTGCCGTATTTACGGATAATAACAAAAAAGGAGTTTTTTACAATGAGCTTTAATGATATTTTAAAATCAAATTTCCTAGAGAACGTCACAAGCGTGAGCGTGCTTGATATGGCTATCGCTCTTATTCTTGCTTTTGGACTCGGTATTTTTATTTTCCTAGTTTATAAAAAGACATATTCAGGCGTAATGTACTCTGCAAGCTTTGGCACTACTCTAGTAGCCCTCACAATGATAACCACCGTTGTTATTTTAGCAGTTACAAGTAACGTCGTTCTCTCGCTCGGTATGGTCGGTGCACTGTCCATAGTCCGTTTCCGTACTGCCATTAAAGAACCTCTCGATATCGCATTTCTTTTCTGGTCTATCGCAGTAGGTATTGTTCTTGCTGCAGGAATGATCCCGCTCGCAGTTGTTGGAAGCGTGATTATTGGTGTGATTCTCCTAGTTTTTGTAAACCGCAAAGTACACAAGAATCCCTATATCGTAGTAGTTCGCTGTGACGGTCACGATGCAGAAACAAAAGCAAAGGCTTTTCTTGATGAGAAAGCTGAAAGATGCATCGTAAAGAGCAAGTCTGCTCAGAAAGGCGCAGTTGAATTGAATATGGAAATCCGTCTCAAGGATGACAATACAGATTTCGTAAATGCTCTTGCAGATATGGAAGGAATACAGAGCGCGGTTTTAGTAAGCTATAACGGCGACTATATGGGATAAGGGTGTGATAAGATGTCAGCACATAAGAGCATAGACAAAATATGTATAGTCATTGTTGCTCTGACGCTTGTAGTAGCGTTCATTTTCTGCAATGGGCAAGCTCTGGGAGTTGAGACAACTGCACATGCTATAGGTTACGAAAACAGACTATTTGATCATTCAAAAGTTCACTCCTTAGATATTGTTATCAATGACTGGGACAGCTTCCTAGAAACATGCGAGAATGAAGAATATACATCCTGCAACATTATTATTGATGGCGAATCAATTCGCGATGTCGGAATACGCGCAAAAGGCAACACATCTCTTAGCTCCGTAAAAAACATGAACAGCAATCGTTACAGTTTCAAAATTGAGTTTGACCAGTATGATGACACAAAAAGTTATCATGGCCTGGATAAACTTTGCCTTAACAATATCATACAAGATAATACCTATATGAAAGACTATCTTGCATACACTCTCATGTATGATTTTGGCGTTGATGCACCGTTATGCAGTTACGCATACATCACTGTAAATGGTGAGGACTGGGGCCTTTATCTTGCTGTTGAAGCTATCGAAGAATCCTTCCTACAGCGTAATTATGGTAGCAATTATGGTGACCTCTACAAGCCAGACAGCATGAGCTTTGGCGGTGGAAGAGGCAATGGAAGAGATTTCAGTATGAGTGATTTTATGGACGATAATTCAGATGATTCTTCAGGAGAAAAAGAATCTGATAATACTAATCGCAAAAATAATAGATCATCAAACGGCTTTGATCCGTCAAAAAAATTCGAAGGGAAACCTGATCTCTCTAACGGAGAAATGCCTTCAGATTTTGATTTTTCCAATTTTGATCCTTCAAACTTTGACCCATCACAAGGTTTTTTAGGAAACTTTGATCCCAATAACATGCCTGAAGGCTTTGACCCTTCACACGGCTTCGGTGGTGAAATGCCTAGTGACTTCGATCCTGACAATTTACCTGAAGGCTTTGATCCATCCAATAATGGTGAAGGCAAAGTAGGATTTGGCGGATTCGGCGGTGGATTTGGAATGGGAAGCGACGACGTTAAACTGAAATATATTGATGACGACGAAAGCAGCTACTCAAATATTTTTGGTAATGCTAAAACTATTGTTAATACTGCCGATCAGAATCGTCTTATACATTCCCTTAAAACTTTAACTGAACAATCTGATTTAGAGAATACCGTTGATGTTGAGGAGGTTATACGCTACTTTGTGGTACACAATTTCCTTTGCAACGGAGATAGCTATACTGGACAGATGATACACAACTATTACCTATATGAAGAAAATGGTCAGCTCTCAATGATACCTTGGGATTATAATCTCGCATATGGCTCTTTCATGGGTGGAAATGCATCATCATCTGTAAATTCAGCTATAGATACACCTGTTTCAGGCGACATGAGTGACCGACCGATGATTTCGTGGATATTTGACAACGAAGAATATACCGAACAGTACCATCAGCTTTTCAACAAGTTCCTTGACAGCATTGATTTTGAAAAGTTGATATCTGATACTGCCGAACTCATTGATGAATATGTAGAAAAAGATCCTACAAAATTCTGTACATATGAAGAATTTAAGAAGGGTGTCGAAGCTATTAGTAAATTCTGCCAGCTCCGCGAAGAGAGTGTTAATGGGCAACTAAACGGATCGATTCCTTCTAACTCCAGTGATCAGTCTGCAAACAGCAGTTCACTTATTGATACGTCCGACCTAAATATCTCTGATATGGGTTCTATGGGCGGCGGTTTTGGAGGCGGCGGTCAGCGTTCAGATTTTGGTAACAGAACAAGAAAATCTGATAATACTGATGATTCAAAAAACACTGAACGTTCCAATGACAAAATATCAATAGGAACCTCAGAGCAATCCGTCAGAACCCTAAGTAATTATACTATTTCTGAAACTGACAGTCAGAATAATGCTCCAAATGGTCGTGGAGGCAGGCCACCTCAAGGTTTTGGAGGAGATTTTGACCCCGACAATATGCCAGAGGGCTTTGACCCATCACAAGGCTTTGGCGGAGACTTTGATCCTAATAACATGCCTGAAGGCTTTGATCCAAACAATATCCCTGATGGTTTCGGCAAAACAACTACATCTGCAGATAAATCAGTTTCAACAACTACAACAGATTCTTCATCAAAAAATGAACAGAAAACAACTACTGCAGTAACGAAAGACTCTTCTAGAGAAAGCCGTCCTCAGATGGGATCATTCCCTGGAATGGGTGGCGCTAGTAAACAAAAAGACCCTATGGTGCTCGTGCTTCTTGGCGCTTCTGCACTGATACTGCTTGCCGGTCTTGGATTTGCTTTCAAGTTCAAAAGATGATTTGAATGACAATATTCGAATCCATGAATAATTAACACCCCTTCTTTGTAGTTTTCACAATGAAGGGGTGTATTGTTTTGAGAAACGAAGAACGTTTGATATTATTGCTTTTCTGAGTTTATAAACATATCATAAATTCGACGAATAGCTTCCGGAAGATCGTTCTCGCTAACACCAATTATTACGTTCAACTCACTTGAACCTTGGTCAATAAGCTTGACGTTTATCCTTGCATGAGCCATAGCAGCAAATACACGTGCTACTGTTCCACGCGTATTTTTCATTCTTCTACCAACTACAGCAAGGATAGCAAGTCCATCCTCGATCTCAATATGATCTGGTTCAACTTCACGGCGAAGCTCAGCTATAACTTTATCACGAACGGGGTCAAGTTTTGCTGTTTCAAGAGTAATGCTCATAGTATCAATACCTGATGGCATATGTTCAAATGAAAGACCGTTATCATAAAGTACCTTCAGTACTTTCATACCAAAACCATGCTCATTATTCATCATGGCCTTTTCAATATTGATAGAACTGAACCCCTTCTTACCTGCAATACCAGTAATCGTGTGTCCAAGGCTTTCACGACTAAAATCATAATCGTTTGAAACAATCATCGTTCCTGCGTCCTCAGGAGCATTCGTATTGCGAATGTTTATTGGTATACCTGCTGAACGAACAGGGAAAATAGCATCTTCATGAAGAACAGATGCCCCCATATACGCAAGCTCTCTAAGCTCACGATAAGTAATTGTTTCAATAACATCAGGATGATCAACTATACGTGGATCAGCAACTAAGAATCCCGAAACATCTGTCCAGTTTTCATAAATCTCGGCTCTTACTGCATTCGCTATAATAGAACCTGTTACATCAGAACCGCCACGTGAAAATGTCTTGATAAATCCTTCGGTAGTTTTTCCGTAAAAGCCAGGTATAACAGCATTATCAAGACCTTTTATACGCTCACGTACAGCTTTAACAGTATCATCAAGTAAAAGAACACCTTTATTATTGAATACAATAACATCAGCAGCATCAACGAAATTGAATCCGAGGTACTTTGCAAGAACCTTTCCATTGAGATATTCACCGCGGCTAGCAGCATAATCCTTTGCAGGACGAGCTTTGAGTTCATGTTCAATAGTTGCAAACTCATCATCGAGCGACATATCCATTCCAAGTTCAGAAATTATACCATTGTAACGATCCTTTATCATCTGCAGATCTTCAGAGAAATCTACTCCGCTTCCTGCAAGTTCACAGCACTTGTATAACATATCCGTAACTTTTATATCATCTGAAAAGCGTTTTCCAGGTGCAGACGGAACAACAAAACGACGCTTATCATCAGATTTTATAATAGCCGCAACCTTTTTGAACTGATTAGCATCAGCAAGAGAACTTCCTCCGAATTTTACAACTTTATAAGACATAAGAAAATCCTTTCTCAAAATAATTGATATTATAGTAGCAATATCAATTATACTCCAAAAAATCGGGAAAATCTATTGACAGAAAGTCAAATTTCCGCACAAGTTAACGTGTGTTTTTAGTGAATACGCTTGTACGCCGCTCACGGACAGCACGTTGTGCATTTCGCGGCATATCCACATAAACAGCTTTTTTTATTTCCGCCTGTTGCTTTTTTCACAATTGTATGATATAATAGATATGACACTAATAGGAGCGAAGCCGTTCCCATGGCTGACGGTTCCGAAATATGCCTTTTAGGAGGCAAGAAAGGACAGAATATGCTTCACGAAAAATCATGCGGAGCTATTGTTTATCGTAAATATCATGGCAACACAGAAATACTTCTCATCAAACACATAAACAGTGGACACTGGTCGTTCCCTAAAGGACATGTAGAAGCCGGCGAAACTGAGATAGAGACAGCTATGCGCGAAATAAAAGAGGAAACAGCTATTGATGTAATTATTGATCCAACTTTCCGTGAAACAGTAACTTACTCACCCAAAAAGGACACCATGAAGGTTGTTGTCTATTTTCTCGCAAAGGCACGTAATGTAGATTTTCACCCACAAGAGGATGAAATAGCCGAAGTGCGTTGGGTCGACATTTCATACGCATCAAATATTCTCTCATATGAAAACGATAAAACTATAGTTACCAAAGCAAAAACAGCAATCAAGGAAGCTCTATGAAATTATTACCGCAGGCGTAGTTCTGCGGTATTTTTTCTTTCTGATGCATATATGGTAAATATATGCAGGTATTTGATTAATTGATATAAACAATAAATATGCTTATCATATAAGCTGATAAATATTATATATTTGATTCTCAATCTATCATGTGTTATAATAAAAACATAGAAAGAGCGGATACATCATAACACACGCTTTCTTTAAAGTTTTTCTCTAATTTCATCCTTTATAAAAAAGAACGAGAAACTGTCCCCCAAGAGTTTCTCGTTCTATTTTTATTATCATAATAAAAAAAGCCGTTTAGTCAGTTCAAGTGACCAAACGGCTGTATTTTAATCTTCAGATTCTATTGCTCTTTCAACAAATCCCGCCATGAACTCAATGAATTCTTTAATTAGTCGGTTATTCTCGTTGCTCTTCTTGCAAATAACAAGATCACGCATACGAATATTCGCATATGAACACTTTTTCACCACTACTCCACCATCAGGAAACGCCTGTTTCGGAATAGGTGATACCCACATAAAAGCATTCTTAACCGTATTCATTAAGCTCATCTTGCTTCCACGATCATAAACATAAAGCAATCGATTCTGCGTTTCTTCAGAATACTCTGGATTTACACAATTTTTTCCAAATACACTTAGTTCATCATCGCCATGAAGTATCTGCACATAGTTCTTGAGTTCCTCAAACGGAACATCATCATATGCAGCTAACGGATGATCAGCTCGCATAAGAAGTTTCATAGTATACTCTGTAACGGTCCGGCAACTGAGTTTACGGCTTTTTAGTTGTTCTGCATAAACTCCTAACTGACTTGAAGGTATGCGAATTACACCGATGTCTGCACGTCCACCGCTAACATCTTCAATTATCTTATTGGTAACAGTCTCTGTAAGATGTATTCCAATCTTATCAGATTCTGCAAAAGAATTCACCCAGATTCCAACAGCAGCAGCGATATATGTTGAAATAGTGGATTCAATTCTGAGCGATACAGTGTCATCAGCTCGGTTGGAGTAATCATCTTCGAGACTATGCATGCTCTCGACTATCTCTTTAGCTCTTAGCAGAAAGTCTTCGCCCTCAGGAGTGAGCACCATTCCATTTGGAGTACGCCAGAAAATCTGCATCCCTATCTCTGATTCAAGTTCCTTGAGCGCAATACTAATATTAGGCTGTGCCTGGTAAAGCTTTTTCGCAGCAGCAGTTATACTGCCTTCCTGCGCTATAGCGATGACATATTCTAATTGCTGAAGCTTCATATTTCTGTCCTCACTTTTGATATATTCGACTTATATTATATCATATATAAAACTTATATTCAAGTAATTTTTTATCTTTTTTCAACACTTTGTAAACTCTCACAAGAATGATACGCGTTATTGAAGCTTCAATGTAAAAAATGTACCGTAATCTGCTCCACATTACGCAAAAATCCGCCTTTACAAAGGTCTTATACCACAACAAAAAATGGTAACAGCGCGACCCCTAATAGCGGCGGATAATTGAATCATTCAATTGTAACCGAAACCTTGAGTTCACTCTTTGCAGCTCCTGCTCTCATAATAGTTCTGAGCGCCTTAGCTATTCTTCCCTGCTTTCCGATAACACGTCCCATATCATCGGGAGCAACGGAAAGATGAAAAACAATAACGCCTTCTGCATCGGGTTCATCCTCAACGATCTTAATAGCAGACTTATCTTCAACAAGACCTGCAGCGATCGCGTATAGTAAATCTTTCATAATTACCTCCAAAAGCTCTCGGAACAGAGGCTGAGACGGTATGTCTCACCTCCTCCGCAGCTAGTGCATTAAAGAATGCCTTCCTTCTTAAGAATTACCTTTACAGTATCAGTAGGCTGAGCACCCTTTGCGATCCACTCCTTAGCCTTATCAGCGTCAATCTTAACAACTGATGGCTCCTTTGTAGGATCATAGTAACCGATCTCTTCAACAAAACGACCATCTCTGGGGTATCTGGAATCAGCTACAACTACACGATAGAAAGGAGCCTTCTTAGCACCCATTCTTCTAAGTCTGATCTTTACTGCCATTGTATATTCACCTCCATAAAAGTAGTAATATATATTCAAGCGGCGGGAGACCGCATTGAAAGCATATGTTGTACATTATAATAACCGGCAAGAATCAAAGTCTTAATGCGAAAAAACATAGTCAACGACAAAAGATAGTATTATCACAATAACAGCTATGATTCGTACAATATTCACAACGTGTTTATCTTTGTTTTTAAGAAAAAAACCAGTAACAATCAGGCCTATCATTCCAATTAGAAATACCGACCATCCCGCTATTGTCTTGTGATGATATCTAGATCTTACCGCTAGATTAGTAATATTCTGCATAACTATCAGAACGGAAGATCTCCGCCGCCCTTTCCTGTCATCTTGTCAAAATTCATAGCAGCAAGCTGTTTGCGTGCTTTACGCATATTCATTTTACTGTTTTTTCCAGTAAACTGTTTCATCATTTTCTGCATCTGCTCAAACTGTTTCAACAAACGGTTGACATCTTCGACTTTATTTCCAGAACCTGCTGCAATTCTTTTCTTACGAGATGGATTTATGATAGAAGGCTTTGCTCTTTCAGCCTTTGTCATTGAAGTTATGATAGCCTCAATACGATTGAGCTGACTGTCATCCACATCGATATCCTTGAGTTTGTCTCCAACTCCTGGAAGCATACCAATAATAGACTTCATTGATCCCATCTTCTTGATTTGTTTCATCTGATCAAGAAGATCATCCATATCAAATGTGTTCTCCTTGAATTTCTTAGTGAGCTTTTCTGCGTCTTTCTGGGACATAACATTCTCAGCTTTTTCTATAAGGGTGAGAACATCTCCCATTCCAAGGATACGTGAAGCCATTCTTTCAGGATGGAACTGCTCGAAATCATCAAGTTTTTCTCCCATTCCCACGTATTTGATTGGCTTTCCTGTTACAGCAAGCACAGAAAGTGCTGCACCGCCTCTTGTATCAGAATCAAGCTTTGACATTAATACACTTGTTATTCCAACTGCTTCATCAAATGCCTTGGCAACATTCACTGCATCCTGACCTGTCATAGCATCGACAACAAGCATTATTTCATCAGGAGTAGTCAGTTCCTTAATCTTCTTAAGCTCTTCCATAAGAGCTTCGTCTACATGAAGACGTCCAGCTGTATCAATAATAAGAACATCATGGCCATAATCCTTAGCGTGTGACAAGGCTTCCTTTGCAATAATGACAGGATCAATCTGTCCCATCTCAAAAACCTTAACATCAGCCTTCTGGCCAACAATCTGTAACTGATTAATAGCAGCAGGACGATAGATATCACATGCGGCAAGTAACGGACGATGTCCCTCTTTTTTTAGCATCTTGGCAAGTTTTGCTGCATGAGTTGTTTTACCAGAACCCTGAAGTCCGCACATCATTATGACTGTGGGGGGCTTCGAAGCAAAATTAATCCTTGAATTGCTGTTTCCCATAAGTGAAACAAGCTCTTCATTAACTATCTTTATTACCTGCTGCGCAGGAGTCAAACTAGCAAGTACTTCCTCGCCTATAGCTCTCTCTGAAACCTTCTTGACAAAGTCTTTAACAACCTTGTAGCTTACGTCAGCTTCAAGAAGCGCAAGCTTAACCTCGCGCATTGCCTCGCTAACATCACTTTCGGTAAGCTTTCCCCTTGATTTCAGCTTTTTGAATACGTTATTGAGTTTTTCGGAAAGTCCTTCAAATGCCATGGGGACAGCCTCCTTATTGATTGAATTTATGTTGCATCAGATATCAAAGCAGTTCTTCACTGCGTTTAACCTGTGAGAGTATAGCATTTCTAAGTTTTGCATCTGTAATCAATTCAGCTTCATTCGCTATTTCAGAAAAGCATTCACGCATTTTCCCAAGTCGATCAGCAAAACCGAGTCGTTCTTCGTATTCGAGAAGTATGCTTTCAGTACGCTTTATAAGGCTTCTAACTGCCTGTCTAGTTATTCCTAAAGGAGCACCTATCTCAGCAAGCGAGAGGTCCTCACAATAATATAGCTCCATGACACTTCGCTGATGTTCAGTCAACAAATCACCATAGCAGTCCAAAAGCATTACGAATTTAAGTTCTTTAGCCATATCCATGCTCCTTGAACTCATTTTAGAAACAGGTGTAATCTAAAATCACTTTACACATTATACACTATGCATTTTTGTTTGTCAAGCATTTTTTCAACTTTGGGGAAGCATAATTATTTCTTGACATAACGTATATAAAGTTATATAATTATTTTGTATAGATTGTAGACGTTATCCAACGTTATCGTATAGATTATGCCATCGGCAGAATGGAGAAAATTATGGAATATCTCGAAAACAGAGAGCTCTCGTGGCTAAAATTCAACAAGCGTGTTCTCGAAGAGGCAGCATGTCCTGACACGCCATCGCTTGAGCGTATATCTTTTTCAGCAATATACCAAAGCAACCTTGATGAATTCTTCATGGTACGAGTTGGTTCCATATCTGAGGACGAGAAAGACGAAAAAGAAAAGAAAAAGAACAAAAAAGACAAAACAGATAAGAATTCCGGAATGTCTGCTTCTGAACAGTTAGATGCAGTTTTCACTGCCGTCCGCAGATTGCAGCCTTCTGTTGAAGAAGCATACAGAAAAAACATGGAAGCGCTTGCGCCCTTTGGTTTTGAACATGTTAGTTTTGAAACAGCTTCAAAAGAAGAACAGCATTTTCTTGAACTGTATTTCAAACGAGAAATAAAGCCATTCATATCTGGCCTTGTGATTAACGACGCTCTTCCTTTCCCTTTTCTGCGCAACAAAGAACTCTATGTTGCTGTACTTCTCAACACTAAAAAAGGAATGAATATCGGAATGATTCCGGCCACTAGCAAGGAAAGGGAACGAATGATTCCCCTCGGCAACAACGGCAAGCGTTTTATACTCGAAGAAGAGGTAATACTCCATTTTGCCCACCTTATGTTCAAAGGTTACAAAATACAGGACAGAGCAGTTATGCGTGTTACTAGAAGTGCTGAAATCATGGTTGACAACAAAGGCGCCGACTTCCGTGACCGCATGGAAGAACTTGTATTCAAGCGCACAAAACTCTCTCCCGTACGTCTTGAGGTAACCGATGAATTCAGCCATGACGCACTTGACTATATCTGCAAAAAACTCAAGCTCAAGAACGGCAGAGTGTTCAACTCGCATATTCCACTTGATTTATCATACCTTTATCAACTTCAAGACCTCGATAGTGATCCTAAACTTCACTATCACCCGCTGTCCCCTCGTAAAGCAGCGATGCTTGCAGAAAACAGGTCTGTATTCTCACAGGTTAAAGCTAAAGATATCTTGTTAAGTTATCCTTTTGAGGCAATGACAACTTCATTCATACGTCTTCTCGAAGAATCGTCAACAGACCCAAAGGTCGTATCCATAAAAATCACTCTTTACAGAGTTGCCCGCAACAGCAAAGTTATCAGTGCCCTCTGTGCAGCTGCAGAAAACGGTAAAGATGTAACAGTAATGATTGAACTCCGTGCACGTTTTGATGAAGCCAATAACATCGAGTGGTCAAAAGTTCTTCAGAAAGCAGGAATCAAAGTATTCTACGGTCCAAAAGAGTTTAAGGCACATTCAAAGCTTCTCCTAATAACCAGAAAAGCACAAGGCGGTGGCTTTGATTATGTAACCCAAATCGGAACAGGAAACTACAACGAAAAAACATCTGCACTTTACACTGACTTAATGCTCTTGACAGCTGACAGGGATATAGCCGCCGATGCAGAATCTGTATTTGATTCACTACAGAATGGCAGTTTTGTTGAATCGGCTAGAAAGCTCCTTATTTCCCCGTTAGCCCTCAGACCTCAAGTACTTGAAATGATGGACGAGCAAATTGAGATAGCTCGGAACGGCGGTGATGGTTACATTGCCGCAAAGGTAAACTCGCTTAACGATAATGCTATAATTGAAAAGCTTGTTGAAGCTTCTCGAGCTGGTGTAAGAATAGAGCTTATAGTTAGAGGTCTATGCTGCATCATTGCAGGAGTTCCGGGTTATACTGAGAATATCAGAATCCGTAGCATTGTTGGTCGATTCCTTGAACACAGCCGCATTTTCATCTTCGGAAGCGAAAACAAAGATCAGAAAATATTCATTGGAAGCGCTGACTGGATGAGCAGAAATACTATACGACGTGTCGAGGTTGCTACCCCCATAGAAGATGAACGTCTCAAAAAGCGTATCC
The DNA here is from genome assembly GCA_017960805.1 of Ruminococcus sp. Lineage (GTDB taxonomy): Bacteria > Bacillota > Clostridia > Oscillospirales > Ruminococcaceae > Ruminococcus. Next base: position 20,654 of record JAGCYM010000083.1, on the reverse strand, counting down.
GTGATATGTTCAATGTTATGATGAACGACAATGTCAAGGCTCGCGAAATGCAGAATGACGGTTCATACATTTATGCCGAACGAAAAGAAAATGAAGAGCCTCTTAACTCACAGGAATTCTTCTACGCTGAGGCATATAAACGGATTGCTGAAAAAAATGAAAAACAAAAACGTATGAAAAATGCTCGTGAGAAAAAAGCGGCTTCGACTAAACCTTCAGTAAGCAAGTCATCGACGGCTAAGAAAAAGACTTCAGCAAAGGTAGCATCTACTGCAAAAAGAGTTCCTTCTGCTAAGAATAGACCTTCATCGGCAAAGAAAGCAATTTCAAGCTCGAAGAAAAAAGGTTCTTGATGATTAACAGTTTTTTCTGAAAAATTAAATCAAAAAAATCTTGCAGTTTTGACTTATTTGTGGTATAATTAAATTCAAATTAACATTCTGCTTTATACATAACGGATAAATCAGACCACAGAGGATGAAATAATGATAGGTTTTTATAACTATACAGTCATTCTTACATATCTCAGTCTCATTTCATCAATAATCGGTATAATGCTTGCGTGCGGTCTTTGTGGCGGTGAGCCACGTCCAACATACGCAATTATATGCCTTATGATATCAGGACTCTGTGATATGTTTGACGGCAAGATAGCTCGCACAAAAAAAGATCGTACTGACGATGAAAAAAAATTTGGCATTCAGATAGATTCACTATGTGATGCAATATGCTTTGGCGTACTGCCTGCAGTTATAGGATATTCAGTCGGACTGAAAAGCTGGGTAGATGTACCTGTGCTAACATTGTTCCCGCTGTGCGCTGTAATTAGACTCGCTTATTTCAATGTCACAGAAGAATCACGTCAGAAAAAAACATCTGATGTCCGCAAAGTTTATGAAGGACTACCAGTAACAAGCGTGTCTTTAATTCTCCCGCTTCTTTATAGTTTTCACAAAGACATTGGAGATCGTTGTTTCCCTGCAGTTTATGGTGCTGCAATGCTCATAATTGCTATAGCGTTTATCACACGTGTGAAGGTAAAGAAACCTAGCATGAAAACAATGTTTATTTTCATCGGAATCGGTGTTCTTGAATTCATTTGGCTAATGTACAAAACAAAAACAAAATAAAGTCAAACGGGCATTCTCTTGCCCGTTTTTTTATACCATTAATGTAGGGATCATTTTGTTAAACCACTAATCATTAAACTGAGAAACTAGTAAAACCTCCTAAATATTGCGGATATAATTTTACACGTCACAATGTACAAACTGCACAAATATTATTGACTTGATTTTTACATTGTGTTAGAATAAAATTAGAGCAGTGTGTGCAGACACTGTATAAAGGGAGATTTTACCACACACCAAAAATCCGAAAAGGAGGTTGATTCACGATGAAGTCATTCATCAAAAGGGCAGTAAGTACTGCCGCAGCGACCGCATGTCTGCTGACAAGCTTTCGTTTCACGTTTATCACAGATGTAACTGAAGCCAATGCAGCAAGTGGCATGAGCGCATTCGACATCACACGTGAGATGAAAATAGGCTGGAATTTAGGCAACAGCCTCGACGCAACAGGTGGCAATGGCTACTACGGTGTTGACACCGAAATAAGCTGGGGCAACCCCAAAACAACAAAAGCGATGATAAACACTGTCAAAGCTAAAGGATTCAACACGGTAAGAATACCTACAACATGGTATCCGCATCTTGATGGCAGTAACAACATCGACAGTGCCTGGATGGCACGTGTCAAGGAAGTCGTTGATTATTGTATCGACAATGATATGTATGTTATCCTCAATGTACACCATGAAGAATGGGTAAATGTTGCACAATTCAATGACAATACCTACAAGACAGCTGAAACAAAGCTTACAGCAATCTGGAAACAGGTAGCTACCACATTTAAAGATTATGATCAGCACCTCGTATTTGAAGGCATGAACGAGCCTCGTCAGACAGGAAATCCTTCTGTAAGCCAATGGGGCAACGGCAGTGGAGACGGCGGTTACACATGGAACTATATCAACAAACTGAATGCAAAATTCGTAGAAACAGTTCGTGGACAAGGTTCGTCCGCTAACAAAGAAAGACTCCTCATGCTCCCGGGTTACTGTGCTTCCTCAGATATGAATGCGATCAAAGCTGTAACATTCCCGTCAGGTTGCGGCAATGTTGCATATTCAGTTCACGCATATCTGCCATACTATTTCACAATGGCAGAAGACGATAAGGCTAACCATAACTATCCCGGTCAGAGCGGCTGGGGTGAAGATTATACCGGTGCGATTACTTCTTTCTTTAACAATTTAAAACAGCTTGAAGACCAGAAGAATATCCCTGTAGTCATCGGTGAGTTCAGTGCATCAAATTTCAACAACCTAAGTGCTCGACAGGCATGGGCTAAAGACTATATTACATCAGCTAAAAAAGCTGGTATTCCTTGTATCCTATGGGATAACAATGTTGAAGGCGGTAATGGCGGAGAGTCACACGGCTATCTCAACAGATCAGCAAACAGTTGGTATTCTGCCTCTGAACCTGTGCTGAACACTATGATGTCTGTTATCAATGACAACTCTATCCTCTGGGCTGGTAAACAGGCTCCAGTTACACAAGCACCTGTTACCACAACACAACCTCAACAGACAACACCTTCCAATCCTACAGTTCAACCTGACGGAAATGGCGACTACTTCACCTGCAGTTTCGAAAACGGAACAGACAACTGGGAAGGCAGAGGCGGCGTTTCTGTTTCAAATGATTCTTCCAACTACTATGAAGGAAATAAGTCACTTCTTGTATCAGGAAGAACAAAGGAATGGAACGGCGCAGCAATAACACTTGATTCAAGTGCTTTCGTTCCCGGATATACTTACAGTTTCAGCACTGCCGTTCTACAGAAATCAGGTAGCAGCGCTTCTATGCAACTCTCACTCCAACAAAGTAATGGAAGTGATACAAGTTATAATAAGATAGCCAATTGCACAGCCGAAAGTGGCGTCTGGACAAAACTTGAGAACACTGAATTTACTATTCCAAATGATGGTAGCGATCTCGTTCTCTACATTGAAACTACTGAAGGATCAGGTGACCTCTGTGATTTCTACATTGACGCTGTTCAGGTATCAAAATCTGGCAAGGCTTCATCTGTAGTTACAGGACAAGGCACCGTAGCTGCTTCAAGCAGTAGCAGCGGTACTGGAAGCACGGTTGGAAAGAATGATGTTATCAAAATCATGCCCATTGGCGACTCAATCACATTTGGCTATGGCCACACAGGCGGCTACAGAAAGTACCTCGACTACTACCTCAAGCAAAATGGATTCTCAAAGGTGGATATGGTAGGCCCTGAGGGAAGCAACAGCGCAAGCTTTAATTTCAATGGTCAGAACGTACAGTACGACGACAACCACGCGGGCTACAGCGGTTACACCATTGTGCAGAAGTATCCGATACCCAGTTGGGGAGAGAACGGTCTGCTCGAAAAGCTAAAGGCTAAAAACGCTATAAAGAGCGCTCAGCCAGATATCGTGCTCCTTATGATAGGTACGAACGATATGACAGCTAACCGTGACCTGAGCGAGTGCGAGAAAGATCTCCACTCACTGCTCGACTATATCCTCGCAGATATGCCATCCGATGGAATCGTATTCCTCGCATCTATCCCCGAGTTCACGGCTTACGGCGGCAATGCTCAGAGAGTTGCCAACTATAACAACACCGTCAAGAAGGTGGCTTCCGACTACCAGAATTCGGGTAAGAATGTGCGTTTCGCAGACGTTCACGGCTGTCTCGACGGAATGAACGATATGGACTCTGACAAGCTCCACCCGACAGATAAGGGCTACGAAAAAATAGGCAAGTTCTGGGCTGGTATCGTGGAAGACTACGTAGCGGCTTCCGCTCCTCCAGAGACTACGACCACCACTACTACAACTACAACGACTACCACAACAACTACTACAACGACTACCACCACAACTACTACAACTACAGAAGAACAAACAACCACTACGACTACCATAGTATATAATGGTGTTGCTGGTGACGCTAATCTTGATAACAATCTGACCATTGCAGATGCAGTTGCTATTCTTCAGTCCATCGCAAATAAAGATAAGTACGAGCTCAAACCACAGGGCAAGCTCAATGCTGACGTTGATGGAGAAAGTGGAGTAACGGCCAACGACGCTCTGATGATACAAAAAGTCGATGCCGGAGTTCTTGATAAGAGTGCTCTCAAGACAGCATAATTAATAATCATATAATAAAGAAGCGAGATAGATCATCACATTGATTCTATCCCGCTTCTTTTTATATTAGGAACTATTATGGAAGAAAAAACTCTTAATTAGTGCCATCAAAAACATATATGAACTTTACGCTTCCATCCATTTCATCTGATTTACCTGAGAAAGTTCCATATTCCTTCGCAGCATCTCTGACTGCCTTGAATCGTTCAGTAATATCTGGAAGAGCTTCATCAACAACTTCGCTTATTTTTCTTACTCCCTCTTCATTGAATCTGTTCATACCATCATTCAGATCTTTTGCACCAAATTTCAACTGACCTATACCAGTTGAAAGAGATGGCATGCTGTCATGAAGCGTGCCTATACCAGTGTAAAGCGCTCCGGCTCCATTATTTAACTGTTCTGCGCCGCTACTAAGTTTAAGCATATTCTGATAAATTGTTTCTGTACCACTTCCAAGCTGAACATTCGCTGTAACAAGCTGTCCAAGGCCACTATCGAGAGCGTACGAGCCTGCATAAGCTTGACCTATTCCATCATTAAGAGCGTTTGCTCCAGTAAAGAGCTGTCCCGTTCCGTTCTTAAGATCGAAAGCACCAGCAGAAAGCTGCGCAAGACCACTGTTTAATGAGGAATTACCAGCAGACAACTTTGCTAATCCAGCAATAAGCTGCTCAAGGCCTCCTGTAAGGCTTCCGCTACCTGAAGAAAGTTGAGAAATACCTCCGCTAAGCTGTTCTGCGCCATCAGAAACAGATTTTGCTCCTACTGAAAGCTGTGCAGAAGAACCCGAAAGCTTATCTGCACCTACTGCTAAAGCCTTTCCACCTTCATCAAGCAGCGCCATTCCTTTTTGAAGCTCCGACGCACCTGTTCCTGCAGTTCCAAGTCCTACTGATAGCTTATCAAGTCCACCACCTATTTCCTCTGTACCCTTTGATAATGAACCAGCTCCCGTACTAAGCTGTTCTGCGCCGGCTGATACTGCTATCGCTCCATCCTTAAGCTGACCTCCATCTGTCATTGAAGCAGCTATCTGCTTCTGAGCTTCTATAGTTTGTTGCAATGTTCCTATCGCAACAGCAAGTTCCTGAGAAGGAGATGACTGATACAACATCTGCAATGCTGAAAGAGCCTGCTCATTTGCTGCTATTGTTGTATTAAGTCCAGAACCTGCTGAATCTATTCCTGATGCAAGCTGTGATGCTCCTGAAGTAAGCTGAGAAGCTCCTGATTCTAACTGAGCAGCACCTTCAGTAAGTTGAGAAGCACTAGCACGGAGTGTTTCGGCTCCTGCCTTAGCAGAACTAATACCTGCTGATAGTGAATCTGCTCCGGATTTTGCTGAACTAATACCATTAGAAAGCTTTTCTGCAGAATTGCTAAGAACTGCCGCCCCCTCTGAAAGGGCATTCATTCCTTCAGAAACCTGAGCAGAACCTTCTTTTAGCTTTGTGCCTCCATCTGCGAGAGTACCAATGCCTCCCACAAGCTGCTGTGCACCTTCGGATAAAGCAGTTGCTCCTGTATCAACCTGTGCAAACCCCTTGACCAGTTCATCAGATCCAGACTTAGCTGTTGTCAGACCATCACTGAGAGTTCCTGCACCTGCATCAACTTTTCCAATACCTTCACATAATGCTCCCGATCCTGTCTTTAACTGATCAAGTCCACTTACTAGCTTGCCTGAACCATCCTTGGCAGAACTGAGGCCTTCACCAAACTTAGAAGTTGATTCTGAGAGCTTTTTTGTACCATCAGCAAGCTGATTTGCACCACTGATAAGTTCACTAGTACCATTCTTAAGAGTCAATGATCCATCATAAAGTTTATCGACTCCGCTTATGAGATCACCAGTCTTTGAAGAGAGTTCACAAATACCATCATATAGTTTAGCTGTTCCGTCAGTGAGTTGAGCTGCACCGTCACTAAGTTCACGCAGCTTACCTTCGAGATCTCCCATATCGAAATTATTATCAAGTTCCAATTGTGAGAATATCTCATTCGATACTACGGTTACAGATGTATTCATTTCAAAATTAGTTACATCTGCAGAAAGCTCAAAGCTCTCCGGAAGTTCAATATTCATAGTCTTCATCTCATTCAGAGCAAGACTTTCAGTCAGACCTGGGAACGCTGCTCCAACCACAATCAGTCTGTTTCCGTCGGAGATAACCTTTCCATTGGTAACCTCAACATTAACAAATTTTTCCGTATCTAAAATCGCTGCGCTGGCAGCCATAAAAGGCACATAAATCTCTGTTTTCTTACCGTTGATTTCTTTGATCGTCTTCTGCTTATTCTTGTAGTTCCAGCGAATTGTTATGTGACCGCTCTTACCTTTAAGATCTGAAGGAGATATTTCTTTTCCATCAAGATAATATTTGATGTCAACATCTACCGGTAGTTCTTTGTCTGTAGTTCCTTTATAATATATATCACTTCCTTCTGCACTCCAGTTAATATTCTCTCCAGTTTGAGTAAACTTCTCGTTTCCCTTAACATTTACTATATCTTCAAGGTCTGATATGTCACTTATACTGCTGAGCGCAGGAGCATTCTTAAGCCAATCACTAACCACAACATTTTTTATCGATGAATCTGTATTACATAATACATACACAGTTTCATCCTTGTATGCATCACTGTCAGTAGCTGTTCTTACTGATTTTGAGCTTTTTACATTTTTTTCAGTTGTCTGATCATCTTTCTCTGGCTTGCTTATACTCTTTGCATAAGCTATAGAACCTGTGCCTGCAGCTGAAACAGCAACTGCCAATGCCGCCGCAATTATTCTCTTAATATTTTTCATAAAGGTCATCCTTTCTATAATTAACCAAGTGTTTCACTTTAGTGACTGAATATATGAAAATTATGTCTATGTGAAGGATGCTCTTCTTTATGAGAGAACCCTGCACTTGTCTTACAAATTATACTATCAAACACCATGAACATTGAAGGAAGCACTGTTATTACAACAACCATTGAAATTAATGCTCCTCTTGAAAGCAATACACAAAGAGATGATATCATTCCTATTTTTGAATACACAGCAACACCTACTGTTGCTGCGAAGAATCCAAGTGCCGATGTTATAACTGAACGTATCGAGGTCGACAGTGCTATGCCTACAGATTCTTTCTTTTCCTTTCCGCTTGCTCGCTCTGTGCGATATCTTGTAGTCATAAGTATCGCATAATCAACAGTAGCTCCAAGCTGGATAGTTCCTATTACTACGGAAGCAATAAACGGAAGTTCAGTATTTGTATAATATGAGATTCCAAGATTTATCATTATTGCTAGTTCGATAACAGCTACTAGTATTATTGGAAGTGATATTGATTTGAATGTTAATGCTATAATTATAAATATCGCCGCTATTGAAAGAAGGCTTACCACTTTGAAATCTCGGTTAGTAATATCGATTAGATCTTTGGTAGCTGGAGCTTCTCCGATAAGCATTCCGCTTGCATCATATTTCTTAACAATATTGTTAAGCTTTTCAACCTGTTCATTCACCTCATCAGAAGCAACCTCATACTCAGAACCGATTAGCATAAGCTGCTTATCGTCACTTTTTAGCTTGCTCTTGATTGAATCCGGAATGACTTCATCAGGTATAGCAGGACCAACCAGTGTATTGTATCCAAGCGTGAACTGAACTCCTTCCACATCATCCATTTCATTAAGCATTGATGTCGCCGTTTTTGCATCCATATTTGAATCAACAAGAAGAATATGTGTACTATTCATATTATACTTTTCTTCAAGCTTCATATTTGCAGTTACACTAGCTAGTTCCTTTGGCAGGGTACTGTCCAATTTATAGTAAACATTGTAATGAGTGTATCCATAAACTGCTGGGATTATAAGTACCACCGCAAGTGTGAGGAACGCCCATGAACGCTTTACTATAAAAGATGATGTCTTGTTGAAGCTCGGCATAAAGTCGCGGTGTGAAGTCTTTTCAATCGCCCTGTCAAAAATCAGGATCATTGCAGGCAAAACTGTTATACATGCAATTACGCCACAGATAACACCTTTAGCCATTACTATTCCAAGATCTAGCCCTAATGTGAAACTCATGAAGCACATCGCAAGAAAACCTGCTACAGTTGTGAACGAACTGCTTACTACTGCTGTTACAGTTGCTGCTATTGCATGAGCCATTGCTTCAACTTTGCTGTCGCTGTATGATTTCTGCTGCTCCTTGTAACTATGCCATAGGAATATTGAGTAGTCCATTGTAACTCCGAGTTGAAGGACCAATGCCAACGCCTGTGTTATAAATGATATTTCGCCCATTGCAAAGTTGGTACCAAGATTCCATACTATCGCTATACCAATGCTAAGCATAAAGAATACAGGAATAAGAAAACTGTCCATCGAAAGCATAAGAACTATACTTGTTAATATTACTGCAATAACCGCATATATAATTGACTCACTGTCAGAAAGATGCTTCATATCTGCTGTTACCGCACTCATACCACTTATAAAGCATTGTTCAGAGGTTATGCTTCTCATCTCATCAATAGCTTCAAGTGTTTTATCTGCAGAAGTTGATTCCTCGAAAAATACAGCCATCAATGTCGTATCGCCTTTATTAAAAAGTCATATGCTTTTGAAGGAAGTATCTCCTTTGGGACATTAAGATCAGTAAGTTTTTCATAGCAGACAACATCAGAAACACCATCAACTTGAGATATTTTATCAGCTGTATCCGCTATTTCTTTTTCAGTCATGCCATCGATCATTACAAATGAAAATCCGCCTTGACCAAATTCATCAATCAGAATATCCTGCCCGACCATAGTATTAATATCTTTGGGTAAATACGAAAGTATATCATAATTAACCCTTGTATTAATGTATCCGATGGCTGATGGAATTAAAAGCAGTACGCCAATTAGCAATATAAGCACTCGATGCTTAGCTATAAATTCACCAAACCTGAGCATATAATAGTCCCCCTTAATCACAATGTGCCATTTCTGGCTAATAATCATTTTCTGTAAACAGTATATTCCAAAAATGACCACAAGTCAATATCTTGAGAATGTGAAAATGACTTTTGGTCACATTTTTGTGCACTTGCACAAAACACGCCCATCAAATCAGTGACTAATGGTCATTTTTGTGAGCTTGACACTGCCAAGAATATGAGATATAATGAGTGTAACAGAAAAGAATAATCGCTCGAAATGATTCGCGCGAGGAGGAAAACATGGGAAAAGTTGATGTTAATAAGCAGCAAAAAGAAACATCTCTGCTAAAGACAGCTTTTGAATTTTTCACAACCAAGGGGTTCAGCAAAACCTCCATTTCTGACATCGCAGGAAAAGCAGGAGTAGCAAAAGGTACTTTCTACCTCTACTTTAAAGACAAATATGACATCCGTAATAAACTTGTTGCACATAAGTCAAGCCAGCTATTCATGAATGCAATGAATGAGCTAGGTCCAGAATTGAAAAAAGTTTCATTTGAAGATAAAATGATTCGCATTGTTGATAACATAATCAATCAACTTAATGAAAATCAGTCACTTCTAACTTTTATTTCCAAAAACCTTAGCTGGGGTGTCTTCAAGTCAGCGCTTACATCTCCGGCTTCTGATGATGATGTTGATTTTAACCAGGTATATGATCTCATGATTGCTGAAGCTCCATACAAGCTTAAAGATCCGGAAATAATGCTTTTCATGATTATCGAACTTGTTTCTTCTACATGTTACTCAGCTATACTTTATAAGGACCCTTGCTCGCTCTCAAAACTGAAGCCATACTTATACAGTACCATCAAGCTTATGATTGCACAACACAAGATTAATGAAACAAATGCGTAGACAACTTCGGCTGCAATTCTGCAGCCGTTTTATATTTAGTCTTTTTCCAAATTCCCAGAATATGCCCGCTTCCTATTGGTACGGATTAAGGATATATAAGCTCTCGTGATTTCATATGTTTCGGTTGTACTGATACAGCAATTGTTTCAAAAATGTTGCATTCTTAATCCCCCATCATCTATATATAATGTAATAACAACTAATTCCCGACAACAAAAAGAAGAATATTCTGACAAAATAATTGTAAATATAGCTTTTTCACCGCAAAATATTGACAAATCAAAGGAATCGTGATATAGTTTTTATCGCAGAATTATTTTTATATTATAAGGGGTTATATGAAATGAAGAAAAAAGCAATTATCGCGACTGTATTAATGGTTTCTGCTGCTATAACAACTGCATGTGGAAGCTCTGAACTTAATGACGCAAAGCTCAGCAAACCAGAACCACCAGTAATTATGACTCAGCCTACTACTGTAGCAACTACAGAGCCATTTACAGAACCGACTACAGAAAATAAAGTTAAAACTCTTGAAGAAAGAGTTGTTGCCAAGCTCAGTTCAGTAAAATGGAAATATGATAATGCAGAGATCAAAACACAGATTGTTGGTAACGACGAATTCGGGTATATTGAGGTACCAGAAGACTGGTTCCTTGATGAAGATATGGATTCACTTTCAGACAGTATGATAACATATGAAAATGAAGCTTATATCCTTAACGGAAACTATGCCATGGATTCAATGATTATGGACAACTGTGATTCCTCATTAGCAAGCACAGTTGTAGAAAGTATACTCCGTGAAGCAGAGTCTGACCAGGATGTCACAGAAGTTGCATATGATTATCCCGAGATAGATGGCAAACAAGCAGTAATTATACAGTTCAAGTATGATGAACTTAACAAACTTAAATACACTCTCTGCATTGCCAACGAGGAAGGATCAAAAATGCATGTAATAACATATGAATCAAGCAATCCTAATATAGTTGATCTCCTCAAAACTTTCACAAGAACTGCTCCAGAAGGTTTTTCCACTGAAACAGGGACGAACACAACAACCACATCCAGTGATTCAACAGAAGAAACTTCCGATTCCACAACTACAACTACAACAGCTATCGGTTAATAGAACACTCGTCAAAAACAATTCTTGATAAAAAATGCTCAAGCCAAAAGGCTTGAGCATTTTTTATTATTATTCAATTCCAGAAATCGTAAAGTTTACTTCAACATTCGTCCAACCATCAGCAAAGTCGTCTGGATTAACTGCCTGAGGTGAATAATCACCAATGAAGCTTGCTGCGGTTGCTGCATCTCCATCGCCTTCGTAAAGCTTTCCGTCAGCTGAACGTGCATCCTTAGGAATATTATCCTTGGATACCCACTGATTATAAAGATTTGCTCTTGTTTCCTGTCCGTCATCAGAAGAGGTATAAGGCTTTCCATCAAGTGTTAGCTCTTTTCCATCAACCTTTACTGAATTAACAGTGATAACAGCACCTGGAAATTTAGTTTCTCCATCCTTGATCATAACTGCCATAAACTGAAGTCCGCTTGGTACGTACTGATCATCTGGAGATCCTGTTGTATCATAACGGAATCCATTTGTATCAGCTGTAACGCTGACTGTATAATCTCCATTACCAGTAATTGTAGGTACTCCCGCATTATAAGTCAGATAGTCACGGGTCGGATCATCTCCACCCCAATACTGTATCCACCATTGACCATCAACAATTGCAAGATAGGCATCTCCTGACTGAGCAACAGCTGTATCCTCAAAGTCGATATCCTCAACACTGACAGTCGAAGGCTGTGTAATTGCTTCTGCTGTTGGTGCTTCAGTTGTAGTTTCGGTCGTAGCAGTAGTTGTTACTTCCTGCTTTGAACTATCCTCCTTGTTTCCACACGAAGCAAAAACTCCGCAAACCATAGCAGAAAGGAGCATATATGCAATATACTTCTTCATAATGTTTAACCTCTTTCTTTTTCGGATTATTTTTACAGTTAGTGCCTTATTAGAGGGTGACACCATCTGTAATCATTATTATGATACACAATTACAATATTAAATGCAATGCACTATATACACAAATTTATTAGTTCGTCATTGTATGAATTGCATATCAGCTTAATTCAAACATACCTGTATAAAGCTGATAATACTTTCCCTGCATTGCAATGAGCGCATTGTGATCACCACGCTCAATAATCTTTCCGTTTTCAAGGACCATTATTGCCTTTGCGTTTCTAACTGTTGAAAGACGATGCGCAATAACAAAAACGGTTCTTCCTTCCATGAGCGAATCCATGCCTTTTTCAATATGCGCTTCTGTACGAGTATCTATTGAACTAGTAGCCTCATCTAGAATGAGAACCGGAGGATCTGCAACTGCCGCTCTTGCTATCGCAAGAAGCTGCCTTTGCCCCTGTGAAAGATTTGAACCATCGGAAGTAAGCATAGTCTGATAGCCATTCTCAAGGTGACTGATAAAGTAATCAGCATTAGCAAGCTTTGCTGCTGCATATACTTCTTCATCTGTGGCATCAAGTTTACCATATCGGATGTTTTCCATTACTGTACCTGTAAAAAGGTGTGTGTCCTGAAGAACTATTGACTGTGAACGACGCAAATCGCTTTTCTTTATCTTGTTGATGTTAATACCGTCATATCTTATCTTACCATCCGGAACATCATAAAAACGATTGATAAGATTTGTGATGGTGGTCTTTCCTGCACCTGTTGATCCAACAAATGCTATCTTCTGCCCAGCTTTTGCATACAGACTTATTCCGTTGAGAACGGTCTTGTTGGGCTCATACCCGAAATACACATCATCCAGTTCAACATTACCACGTACTTCTGTATAAGTAACCGTACCGTCAGCTTTATGCGGATGTCTCCATGCCCAACGACCTGTCCGTTTGTCTGTCTCTGTGATATTACCATTACCATCTATTTCAGCACTCACAAGTGTAACATATCCCTCGTCAGCTTCAGGCTGCTCATCTATAACATTGAATATTCTTTCCGCACCTGCAAGAGCTGTTAAAACAGCATTGATCTGTTGTGATACCTGAGTTATAGGCTGCGCAAACTGACGTGTAAACTGAAGGTATGATACGAGCTTTCCTATTGTCATTCCGCTGAAACCATTAACAGTCATTATACCGCCTACTATCGCTGTTGCAGCATAGTGCAGATATGACAGGTTATTCATTATCGGCATAAGAATATTTGCAAATGTATGCGCTTTTGTTGAAGCTATGCACAGTTCTTCATTAAGTTTATCAAACTCTTCATTAGCCGCACTTTCATGACAGAATACCTTAACGACCTTCTGTCCGTCAATGAATTCCTCGATATATCCATTTGCAGTTCCTAGCGCTTTTTGCTGTGCAACGAATCCTTTACTACTGTGCTTTCCAACAACACCTATAACCAAGATTATCAGTACAAGCATAACAACAACAATGATTGTCAATATCCAACTGTAAATAATCATCATTGCAAAAACACCTATGATAGTAATTGCCGAACTGATGCACTGTGCAAGACTATTACTTAGCATCTCTCGAAGTGTGTCTGTATCATTAGTGTACAGTGACATAAGTTCACCATGTGTATGCTTGTCAAAATAGCTTATCGGCAATGCTTCCATCTTGGTAAACAGATCATCTCTTATTCGCTTGAGTGTAGTTGTTGATATTTTCAGCATAATGCGCTGATACATAAAAGTTGCTAAGGCGCCTGATGCATAAATCGCTATCATTACTCCAAGCGTAATAATAAACTTGTGCTTATCCCATTCTCCACCACGCAGAGCTTCCTTTAGGTTATCAACTATTGGACTGAGCAGAGCATTTCCAGCAACTGCTGCCGCAGAGCTGATCGCAACGCCAAGTACAACAATGATAAAATGCAGCTTGAAGCCATACATATAACTGAATATACGCTTGATGGTCTTCCCTGTATTTGAAGGCTTCTGAGCAGGTTTCATGTTCTTTTTGGGCGGCATTATTCATCAGCTCCTTTCTGCTGCGAGTCATATACCTCGCGGTAAACTGGGCTGCTGACAAGCAATTGCTCATGAGTTCCGATATCGGTAATCTTGCCATCATCCATAACAATTATTCGGTCAGCATCCTTAACAGATGATATTCTCTGCGCTATAATAAATGTTGTTGTATCAGAAAGCTTTTCACGGAATGCTTTTCTTATTCTGCTATCAGTAGCGGTATCTACCGCACTAGTTGAATCATCAAGAATTATAATCTTTGGTTTTTTCAATAGTGCACGGGCAATACATAGTCTCTGCTTTTGTCCTCCTGAAACATTTACGCCGCCTTGTCCCAAATCCGTATCATATCCATATGGGAAACCCATAATGAAATCATGCGCACACGCCGATCGGCATGCATCTTCAATTTCCTCATCTGTCGCATTCGGATCCCCCCATCTGAGATTATCCTTGATCGTTCCAGAGAAAAGAACATTTTTCTGTAATACCATTGCAACATTATCACGAAGTGTAGTTACATTGTAATCACGGACGTTAACTCCGCCGACTAGTACATCACCTTCAGTTGCATCATAAAGGCGAGGTATTAACTGTACAAGCGATGTCTTAGAAGAACCGGTACCACCAATAATACCAATGGTTTCACCGGAATGAATTTCAAGATTGATATGATCAAGTGCCAGGTTATTCATATCCTTGAAGTAACTGAAGCTGACATTGCGGAAAACAACTGAACCATCAGCGACCTCTTCTACAGCTTCAGATGGAGAAACAATTTCAGGTTTCTCAATAAGAACTTCATATATACGCTGTATTGAAGCACGTGAGATAACAAACATCATAAACAGGAACGATAGCATTAACAGTGACATAAGTATCTGACTTACATATGTAATAAAGCTTGTAAGATCACCTATTTCCATTGTCTCGCCAACTATCATGTGACTACCGAACCATAATATTGCAACAATACTTGAATACATTACCATCTGCATAAGTGGCATAGATAAGATTATCAGTTTTTCAGCATGTACCTGTGCCGCTCGAACAGATTCCGTATTATCAGTAAATTTCTTCTTTTCAAAATCTTCACGCACAAAAGCCTTGACAGTTCGGATGCCTATAAGATTCTCCTGAACACTTGCATTCATGTCATCATATTTTGTAAGCATAGCCTTGAACCGTGGGTGAGCATTTGAAAGGATAATTATTGCTCCTAATATGATAATGGGAATTGCACAGAAAAATACTATCGATAGTTTTAAGTTCATCCTTACTGCCATTACCAACGCAAAAATAAGCATAATTGGTGCGCGGAATGCCATTCTAATAAACATCATATATGCATTCTGAACGTTAGTAACATCAGTAGTAAGTCTCGTTGTAAGTGAAGCGGTTGAGAATTTATCAACATTTGCAAATGAGAACGACTGAACTTTTTTGAATAATGCTCCACGAAGATTCTTTGCAAAACCAACTGCTGCAACTGCGCTGAAACGGCCTGCAATCGCTCCAAAAAACAAAGAAACGATAGCCATGCAAACCATTAATCCGCCCATTCTAGCAACATATCCTATGTCACCATTATTAATCCCATTATTGATTATCGCTGCCATGACGTAAGGGATGAGTACCTCCATAGCAACTTCTCCCATAATAGTAATCGGAGAAAGTACTGATTGAACCCAGTATTTACCAACATTTGAAAGAATCTTTATTATCATAGTCAGTTCCTTCCTATATATAAATCTCTATTATTCCTCAATAGTTATATCACTCGCATAATATTATCCTGCCTTAAGGCATTTTATCATATACATTTATTAATGTCAAGTACAATATGCACAGTATTTCTCTGGCCAGATTGTGCTATATCAACAAACAATCATCAGCTCAAAAACTTGTGCTATTTATACAAATTGCACTTACCGTCTCACTCTTCCTTGACTTTTTTAGCAAAATGTATTATAATAATATCATATTTAGGTATCCATATTTTACGAAAGAAAGGAAGGCGACATCAAAATTGTCATACAAATTCTCAAAAATATCCCCTGAAATAACTAAGTTAGCTAAACGCTCAATAAACAACTACAAGATTAACCCCGAATTATATACACAATACGACGTTAAACGCGGTCTCCGCGATATCAATGGCAATGGTGTTGTCGCTGGCCTTACTAACATCAGCACAATAAAAGTGTTAGACATGGGCGATGGTATGCCAAATCACGGAGACGGAAAGCTTTATTACCGAGGCATAGATGTTGAAGACATTGTTGAAGGCTTCATAAAAGAAAAACGTTTCGGCTATGAAGAAACTGTATACCTTCTTCTTTTTGGAACTATGCCCAGCGAAAATGAACTCTCAGAATTCAGACAACTCTTAGCTGACTACCGTGCACTTCCGCCGACATTTACTCGCGATGTCATCATGAAAGCTCCAAGCGACAATATGATGAACACTCTTGCAAAAAGTGTTCTTGCACTATACTCCTATGATGATAAAGCTAACGATATATCTATTCCAAATGTTCTTCGTCAGTGCATCGAACTTATAACGCTCTTCCCATTACTCGCTGTTTACGGATACAACGCGTACAAATACAGCAGCGAAGGAGGAAGTCTGTTTATACACGACCCACGTCCTGAACTTTCAATAGCCGAAAACCTTTTATATATGCTACGGCCTGACAAAAGTTTTACTGAGCTTGAAGCTCGCATTCTTGATTTAGCTCTTGTGCTTCACGCTGAACACGGTGGAGGAAACAACTCAACTTTTACTGTTCATGTAGTTTCATCATCAGGAACAGACACATACTCTGCCATATCAGCTGCACTAGGCTCACTTAAAGGTCCTAAGCATGGAGGAGCAAATGTCAAGGTCGCTATGATGTTTGATGATATGAAGCAACATGTCGAAGACTGGACAAACGAAGATGACGTTCGTGAATACCTGCGAAAACTTCTTCACAAGGAAGCTTTCGACAAAGCTGGTCTAATATATGGTATGGGACATGCAGTTTATTCACAGTCCGACCCTCGCGCAAAAGTCTTCAAGAGCTTTGTTGAAAAACTCAGCTCCGAAAAAGGCAGACATGAAGAATTTGCATTATATTCACTAGTCGAAAGACTTGCACCTGAAGTAATCGCTGAAGAACGTCGGATTTACAAAGGTGTTTGTGCAAATGTTGACTTTTATAGCGGATTTGTATATCGTATGCTTGGTATCCCGGATGAGCTGTTCACACCAATTTTCGCAGTCTCACGAATAGCTGGATGGTCCGCTCACAGAATAGAAGAACTCATTAACTCAAACAAAATAATCCGTCCCGCATACAAGGCAATATCTCCAATGAGAGAGTATACGGATATGGAGAATCGTATTGACTGAGATTTCTCAATCCACACTTAGGAATTAATTTAGAAAGGCAAAACAATGAGATGTATTCACTGTGATTATGAAATTCCTGATGGAGTAAAATTCTGCCCCCTATGTGGTGCGATTCAGCGTAGCATTAGTGCTCCTCCTTCCACACAGCAGACTTCTCCACCTGATTACATCCACCCAGATTCATATGAAGGTGTTAAAGATTCCCCTAAATATGTAGGCTTTGGAGATGCTATAAAGCTTTATTTCAAGAACTATATCAACTTCTCTTCTCGTTCAACAAGAAGCGAGTACTGGTATGCTTATCTATTTACTGGACTAATCGATATTGCTTGCTGGCTTATCAACACCGTAGTCCCAATCGGTATTATCCCTGTAATTGCTGACTTGGTATTCTTCCTGCCCTCACTATCTATTTCTTTCAGGCGATTCCATGACACAGGCAGGACTGGTGCGTTGCCACTGATTACTTTTATAGCAAATTTAGTATGGAGAGTACTAATGGGCATAATCTTAATAATGATGCTTGTTGCTTTCTTCGATAGTTCAGACGTTGACTGGAACGTTTTAATTTTATTACTTTTTGGTGTTTTTATCCTTGGAATAATCCCTCTTGGATTAAAGATATATGAAATAGTAATCTGCTGTCTCGAAAGTCAACCAAATCAAAATCAATACGGCAGAGAGCCAAGGTACTGATTATGTGGAAAGATGTTCCTGTTCCTTGGAAAGCGGCTTTTGAGGAGGCCTGGGAAGCCTTCCGAGCGGGAAGTGTTCCCATCGGTGCAGCAATCTGCGATGAAAGCGGCATCATTCTGATTCATGACCGCAACCGCTCAAATGAAACGACTACGGTCAATCGCCGTATTTCCCACGCTGAAGCAAATTTACTTAAAAGGCTTGACACATCCGTTGGCGATTTATATAGTCTCACACTATACACAACTATGGAGCCATGCCCAATGTGTATGGGAACAGCTGTTATGGCTGGAATTCGACATCTTCGTGCCGCCTCTCGCGACCCGTACTGCGGCATGGTGCATCTCGCCGAAACTGAACCATACTACACTGAAAAATGTCTTGATTACACCTTCGAGGGCGGCGAGCTAGAAATAGTTCAGCTTACTATCCAGAGTTACCGCGAACTACGGTATATCGAACGTGGCGCAAGTCCGAAAGTACTTGAAAAGTTTGAAGCATACCTCCCATGTGCTGTTTTTGTATCCCGTATGCTATACACGGATAAGATACTCGACAAGCTAGCGGAAAAGAACGCAGATATAAGCGAAGTATTTGATTTTATATTGTCCATGACAAACTGAAAAATGATAATTATGCTGTCCTAAGGTATTTCCTTTGGACAGGCTTTAAAGAAAGGAATGATGTTTATGGCAAACTCTACACAGCTCATTAACTGGGGAGGCATGACCTGTGTGAAACTCGCAGCAGGTGGTTATGAGGCGCTGATAGCATACGAGATTGGTTCGAATGTTATCCGTCTTCGTGATAACAAGAACGGTTTAGAATTCTTCCGCTACTCCGACAACAACGATGCAGAAGTAATTAGACAGTCTGCAGAAGTATGGGGACTTCCGACTCTGTATCTGCCTAACCGTTTCGCAGATGGTGTTCTGAAAACATCTGATGCGGTATACCAGTTACCAGTAAACGAAAAAGCTCCCTATAACAATCACATTCATGGATTTATTCACAAGCGTGTTCACGAGGTTGTTGAGCATAACTCAGACGGAAACTGCGCATGGGTAAAGACAAGATATGTTTACGATGAAAATGATGAATTCTTCCAGTATCTTCCGATAAGATTTGTTGCTGAATACACATTTACACTTTCTGAAAACGGTCTTGAACAAGATATCTGCTTTACTAACAATTCTAATGTTGTTATGCCTATATCTATTGCTTCACATACTGCTATCAACGCTCCTTTCGTTGATGGTGCTAAAGAATCAGATATCCGTCTAACAGTTCCTATTGGAAAGAAATGCGAACTCAATGAACGCTGTCTGCCGACCGAACAGCTAAAATCACTCACAATGTGGGATCTCGAGTATAAAACTGGCAATAAATGCCCCGTACTGCAGGTCGTTGATAATGATATGTATTTTGGCGAATACGCTGAACTTGATCATGAAAAATTCCACGGTGTAATAGCCGAGGATATTGCAAGCGGCAAAAAGCTTTGTTATGAAGTTTCAGACGAGTATAAGTTCTGGATTATTTGGAATGATCGTGGCTTCAATCACTATTTCTGTCCAGAGCCTATGACAGCAATGATAGACGCACCAAATCTAAGCCTTCCAGCTGATGTAACAGGCTATCGCGAAATAAAACCGGGTGAAACCTTCAAGTCACATCAACGTTTCTTCACAAAGCTTTAATAGAATCTATAAGACTGCCTCCAAAGCAAAATTATATTGCTCTGGAGGCATTTTTTATTTTCCAATATATTTCACAATGCTGTATTCCTGTTTTTCGATGTCAAACGTTTCAATATACGGAATAGCGTCTTTATATATCCAACGTTCTATGTATACAGGTTCCACAACAAATAATCGTTCATTCATCAAACCCGAATATGCGTCAAATGATCCTTTGAAAGACTCCATAAAAGCATCACAAAAAAGAGTGCTGTCAAAGGGATGTCCTATCTCCGTACATTTTCCTTCAATCTGAATATTATCGATACACAGCGCAACATAATTATTCGCCGAAATCTGATGATATTTTTTCATTGTTGCATCAGTCTGAAAAAAGAATCTGTCATTGATCCTTACGACGCTCATCATTCTGGAAGATACCCTGTTCCCTTCAGATGTTGAAAGAACCATTTTTCTTCCCTTTCCAAACTCAGAAAAGAAGGCTGTAATATTATTGGAAAAATTATTCATAATCCACCTACTACTAATGTGATATCCTCCCACCGCCTAAAGAGGCGGTGGCTTCCTCTCGCCAACTGGCGAGCAGTCAGTTCTCGTTCGATAGTACCAATGTACTAAGCATAAGCGAGCTAACCCCGTGTGCCCCACGGTTCTGTATTATTGGCTATGCGAGAACTATTCGCATGCCTTCATTCCTTATGTTTATTGCAGCATTTACATCTCTGTCATG
>JAGCYM010000082.1 GCA_017960805.1 Ruminococcus sp. | reverse complement strand
TTCCGCCTTCTACAATAAGATTCTTTGCGCCTTTAGTTGTGGAGTCAAATACCCATACTCTGTTTGTGAGATACGCAAATGTTACTGCGCATACCCATGAAAACACTGTACTGATATCGCTTACTGCCCCGTCATCAAATCCTCCCCATCTCTCGAGAACCCATTTTGCAAAGCCTGCTGATGCAAAGCTGACAAATGTGGTAAGTCCTCCGAAAAACAGGTAGAGCCACTTGTCCTCATAATTGAAATATAAGTCGCGTATAGGTTTAGGGAAAACCGTTACGATTTTTCTGATAAGCTTTTTCATTTTATGTTTCCTTTCAAAATGCGATACTCTATAATGATAACAGTATTCGCTTCATTTTTCAAGTAGTTTTTTAAAAAAGCACAATAAATGATAAAAGAGCAGCTGCCGCAGGTATTCCCACGGCAGCCGCTCTTATCTGAAAAGGTGTGTATTAAACGCCCGGAGGTATAAAGGGCGCGGAAACGGTTGTTAGCTATATGTAAATCTCTTTGTTCTGTGATTTCATTATAGTATATAGCCATATCAAATGCAATAACAGAGGGGTCAAAGTTTGTATACAACTCAGTATACAGCGGTTACAAAATAACTACAACGGTGACAGAACGAACTGATAATCTGACGATTCGCCTCCAAATATCTATTGTAATAATTTTCTTTGTCGCCTTTTGCTGATTTCTGCATAAAATAAAAGTAAACAGCCGTGTGACAGCTGCCGCTTCGGAGTGGCTGACGTCAGCAATGCATCGGTGCAGCCCGCGAACAGCTTCGCAGAGGGATAGCGCTGTCAGACTACTGTTTTCATATATATGCCCGATAGGGCGGCAGAGGGGATACGTCAGTATCCCCTCCTGTGTTTTGCTATTTCCCTGTACTTCTTTCGTGTTGCAAGTCCACCGCGTATATGCCGCTCCTGCTTATTGATCTCAAGCACATCCTTTACAAGTTTGTATAGCTCCGGATCTTCAGTTTTAAGTCTTTCACTGACATCCTTATGCACTGTGCTCTTGGATATTCCGAACTGCTTAGCAGCGGCGCGGACTGTTGATCTGTTCTCCAGAATAAATCTTCCAAGTGTCACTGCCCGCTGACCGGGTGGTATTTTCAAATGCATCACTCCTTCGTCTATTCTGCGGACAGTAATATATATGCAGGATAAACGAAGAAAATGAGCACACAATGTCAGTTCTGGTGACGTACTACTCCGTACTCATCATCAAGCCGGTAGTAGGGACATGAATAGTTAGTTCCCTGAATGAAACGTGCCATCTCATCCTCATCAAGATCTACCAGACATACATAGCAGTCACATTCATCATCATAAACATAATTGGTGCATGTCTCACAATTTGTAACTGTCTTCATTATATAAAACTCCCTTATGTAAGGGGCATAAGCCCCTGTTATTCTATTCTTCTTTTACCTTCAAAACCGCTGCTTGAGAGTTCCGGTACTTCCGCCGACTTCCTTTCACCCAGCAGCTCTCCTAGCACTGAAACAATATCACATCTTCCGACCAGTTCCCGCTCCTGCGCTATCCTGACAGCTCCTTCAAGCTCTTCAGCACTTCTTTCATAGAGCAGTTCTCCGCTTTCTTCTGTGCAGCATGCAACAATACAGGAAGGTGAAACGCGCCATTTATTAAGCATGAGATCCAGAATGTCAGCTCCGTTACACCCATCAAGAACGATTAGCTCAGTGTAACCGGTAAATATTTCTTTTCCACCGCTGAGTTCCGCCTCATAACGCGCTTTCTCCGGTGAATCAGCAGCAACTGTAACAACATCATCTTCATTTGAAAAAAACGAAAAAGTCACACTATCATTTCCGATAACTGCCGCTCTTAGATATCTTTTATTACTGACGCTTCTATCCTTAACACACCCGGTAAGAAGCATAGTTGCCAACATAACAGGTATTATCCTAAGCTTTTTCACGCTTCATTTCACCTCCTCCTTTTTTAAGGAGTGATTCCAGAGGCACTATCATCATTATTATAAAAGATGACAAAGCATAGGAAATGATACCTGTTCCAATATCATAAAGTACTGTCCCGATCGCGACCATCATAAAAAGAACTTCCGTGCAGCGGAATCTTTTTAAACGAGGTATCGTCCCCGCTGCAAGGTACTCCGCAGCTGAAGCCTGGACAGCTATCGAAAAGACGGCCAAAACTGAAAATACGATCAGGAACAGTGAATCTGTTCTCTGTACAGGAAACGGCTGTGAAAGCTGAGCCGCAGTTGTTACAGGAAAATCGAGCACATCCATAATGCCGCCTGTGACAATAACAGACGTGAACAGCATTATAAATGAAAGGATCACTTTGCATGTGAAATACATTGAAGCAGTATCTGTCTTGTCTTCAGCAGTAAAACTCAGCAAGACAATAAAGCTTCCCAGACCTCCGCTCGCAGCAAATCCGCGGATCACCTCACTCGGCAGGCTTCTTCCGTCAGGCCGAAATATATTGCTGATATCTGACTGAATAACCGCGCTCACAGTTACCATTGCCACACAGAGCACTCCAAGTCCCATCGCAATGACCGCAGACCTTGCGAGAGCCTTTATCCCGGATGAAGAAACGTAAACACACACCAGAGCTATAAGTCCTCCGGTCATAAGTCTGCCATACATGCCTGAATTTTCATACGGAATATAGATCACTGAACTTGTATGCCACAGTGCGGAAAACAATGTGCCTCCGTACAAAATTACATACCCCAGCAACAGAATCCGAACTGCTTTTCCGGTATCAGCCAGATTCTTCCCACTATCATAGTATCTGGCAAGCGGAAGCGCAAGAAAAAGCTGTATGATACTTCCGGATGCAAAACCAATCGCTGTCATTATACAGATTCCGCCACGCAGACAGAAAAGTGCAAACGCATCACCTATCAGCATCAGAGATATGAGCTGAAGCTTACTTATCCTGTTCATGGTAAGCCTCCACTGTAAAGCCGCGGCGAAGCATCTTTCTCATACCAAGTCTGACCGCAGTATCACCTGTACCTGATGATACAAACGGTGAAACCGGAGCAGTGAACGGAAAGCCATAATCCTCTGTTGCACAGACATTAGTCAGTACTGCACATGCCAGAAGACTTATTCCGAACACCCCCATCAAGCCGCCTGCTAAAAGAAAGGCAAGTCTCAGTACCGTGACCTGAGGCGCCAGATCCGGTACTACAAGTCCTCCCAGCACAGCCAGAGCAGTCATAGTCAGAAGCGGCGTACTCACAAGACCTGATTTCACAGCAGCATCCCCGATAATAAGTCCGCTGATTATACCAACGGCTCCGCCGACCGGCTTAGGCAGTCTTATGCCAGCCTCACGTATCATCTCATACATCAGCAGAACTATAAGCGACTCAGCCAGTATAGGAAGCGGAGCGTTCTTTTCTGCATCCGCGAGAAGCATCAGCAAAGTACTGTTAAGGAGCTCAGGATGATGCATTACTATCGCGGTATAAATAGCCGGAAGCAGCACCGCAATAATAAACGCGCCATATCTCAGCCATCTGCCGAAAGTGGCATAGTACGGCTTATACGCATAGTCGTCAAGAGTATGAAAGCTCTCCCAGAACAGCCTTGGTACGGTAATTGCATATGGTACTCCATCGATCAGCAGAGCAACTCTTCCTTCAATAAGTTTTGAGCACAACACATCCGGGCGCTCTGTCACACCTGTCGAACTGAAGATCTCAAAGCAGCGTTTCTCAAGAAAAGGTCGTATATATCCTGTAGACAAAACAGACTCCATCTCTATATCATCAAGAGATCGGCGTATCCGGTCAAGCAGACGTTTGGGAACACGGTCACGCATGTAGCATAGGCAAATATCTGTGTGGCTTTGTTCGCCCTTGACCATTAACTCCATAACAAGCTCAGGCGATTTTATCCTCCGCCGGAGAAGTGACATATTCGTACGGACTGTCTCTGTAAACCCTTCATGGCTTCCCATAATATTGCCTTCACCTGAAGGCTCCTGTATTCCCCGTGATGCATATCCTTGCACACCAAAAGCAAGTGCATAACCCATTCCTTCTGCGATAAGAACAGCAAATCCAGAATTAAGAAGCCTGAACAATGTATCATAATCATGTGCCATGGGGCGATCAGTTGATAAAAGAAGATTTGTCTGTATATGATCAAAGAGTTCCTTTGCAGAGCCTTGCCTTCCTATCCCGGTAACAGGCCCAAGTATCATTTCCGCAGCCGTCTGTGAAGACATCATTCCTTCACAGCAAATCAGTGCACAGCTTATTCCGCCAGTAGTAAACTCATTGATGAGTACATCTGACGAGCCACCGGATATCTCTTTTATTCTTTTGATGTTTTCCTCAAGTCCCGAAAGGATTGGAAATGTTTCGCTTTCATTACATGTCATTTTCTCACCTCAGGATTATTATGTCCTGAAAAGCAAAAAACATAACCGTAACTTTTACCATCTGATGATAATAAAGGGACACCTGATCAGAAGTGTCCCCGGAAAAACTATTTTTTCTTCCACTTTAACAGTATGAAAGCCGCGACCGCTGTAAGGAATACCGCCAGCGATATCGGGAACCATGTGAACGGAACAGGAAGATCGACCGTATTGATACCATACAGCGCAAAGATAATATTTGGTATCTCCATTAAGATAGTGACAATAGTCAGTCGCCACATCACGATATTCAGGTTATTGGAAATAACTGATGAGAAACCATCCATCATACTTGAAAGGATTCCTGAATAGATGCTGGACATCTCAATGGCCTGCTTCATCTCGATGAGTACATCTTCAAGAAGATCCTGATCCTCATCATAAAGCTTGATTACACGGCCACGGAATATCTTCTCAATAGTTGCCTCATTAGCCTTCAGTGAAGTCGAGAAATATACGAGAGATTTCTCAAGAGCGAGAAGCTGCATAAGAAGCTCATTCTTCATCGCATCATGCAGCTGCTGTTCAGCGAGTGATGACAACTTATCGATCTGTTTCAGGTAGTAAAGGAACAGCGCCGCTATCCTGAGCAGGAGCTGTAATACAAAACGCGTCTTGAATGTAGGACGCAGGTTACGGATCGTACCGCGAACTGCTTCATCGATTATCTGGGTCGGATGAAGCGAAATAGTAAACACGTTTTCTTCGGTAATAATGATACCGATAGGCATGGTATAGAAAACCTTTGTCTCGTCATCTTCAGTTGAGGCAACAGGAGTATCTATGATGATGAGTGTCTGATCATCTTCACGCTCAATACGTGACGACTCTTCCTCATCAAGCGATGATTTTACGAAGCCGCTGTCCAGCCCGAAATCATCAATAAGCGTCTTTATTTCCTGAGGCGTCGGATCTATGACCGATACCCAGCAGCCATTTTCAAGTTCATTAACCTGATCGAGTCTGCCGTTCTCAGAATTGTAGAAATTAATCATATGGCATTGGCACCCTTGCAGGTGCATCTCCTTTCGCAGTATTTACTGCGAAAAAGCTTTACTGCCGCACTGTCAGACGCGGGAGATCAGGCGTTCAGACTAAAGAACGGAAGTACGTATATGGCTCTTCGCAGCATGGAATATGTCATATTATTCCCATAAGGGTCAGAACTCATAAATGCACCTCCTAGTTCATAGATATAAATATTATACCACATACGTTCTTCGTTTACAATACTTTTTTACTGAAAAAAATTGCTTCTTGCATTTTCCAAAGTAATGCCTTATACTAATAATAGTATTATGAATGGTGGTGACAAGGTTATGATATATCTGCTCGAAGATGATAACGGTATACAAAATTTTGTTCTGTATGCACTCAGAAGTTCCGGATTTGACGCACAGGGCTTCGAAACACCGTCAGCATTCTATTCAGCAATGAATGAACGGATCCCCGATCTTCTTCTCCTTGATATCATGCTGCCAGAAGAAGACGGCATTTCTATTTTAAAGAAGCTGCGTGACAATGACAATACCAGAGATCTTCCCATAATCATGCTCACTGCAAAGACGACTGAATTTGACAAGGTAACCGGCCTTGACAGCGGAGCAGATGACTACATCACCAAACCGTTCGGCGCTATGGAACTCATATCGCGAATAAACGCTCTTCTACGTCGCACACGCAGCATAGTATCTGAAAACAGGCTTACTGCAGGAGACATAACACTCATACCCTCACGTCACGAAGTATTCCGAGGTGAGGAAAGACTTATACTTACTCTTAAAGAATACGAACTTCTTGCAGCACTTATGAAAAACAAGGGTAAGGTTATACAGCGAGATGAACTCCTCAGCAAAGTCTGGGGATATGACTTTACCGGTGAAAGCAGAACACTGGACGTACATATCCGCACTCTCCGTTCAAAGCTCGGAGAAAGCGGAGATATAATCGAAACAGTCCGCGGTGTCGGATACAAGGTAGGTGACGCAGTTGACTAAAAAAATATTTCTCAGCATAATAACCGTTTCTTTCATAGCAGTTACTATAGCGATCTTCCTGCTCACAGGAGTCTCGTATAATTATACCGCTGATACTGCAGCAAATAATCTGAGGCAGAACTGTAGTATTATATCTTCCGCGGTAGAAGAATCCGGCGGACGCTTTCTTAATGTCACTGACTTCGGAGAACTGCGTGTAACATGGATATCAAGCAGCGGAAGGGTCATATTTGACTCTGCAAAAGATCCCGAGCAGCTGGATGACCACTCCGGCAGACAAGAGATCGAGGAAGCCATTAATTCAGGTGAAGGTGAATCAGAACGTTACTCTGATACACTTATGACCAAAACCATCAATCACGCACACCGCCTTTCAGACGGATCTGTCATCCGTGTATCAGATGTTCAGAAATCCTTTCCAGCGCTGCTTCTGAGGAATCTTCAGCCGCTTGCGGTTATGCTTACCATACTAGCTCTCTGCTCATTCGCATCTGCTATATTGATATCAAGACACATAGTTCGTCCTATCAACAACATAGACCTTGATCACCCCAAGACTGAGAAGAGCTATAAGGAACTTGCTCCGCTTCTTAAAAAACTCCGGAAGCAGAACGGAAGAGTCAACAAACAGATGATCGAACTCAAACAAAGTCGAGAACAGTTCAGTCTCATTACCGAAAGCATGAGCGAGGGACTTATTGTTGCAGATCAGAAAGCAAATATCCTCACGAGCAACACAAGCGCCTACAGCTTACTTGGAGCTGAGAAAAGCAATGACAGTCACACTGTTTTCTCGCTCTGCCAGACAGAACAGTTCCGCCGCTGCATACAGGATGCCATGGGCGGAAGACGTTCAGAATGCCTTATCAGTACTGAAAAAGGAGACAGAAAGGTTATCGCTTCTCCTGCTAACAGCCATGACACAGTTAACGGTATTGTCGTATTTGTACTTGATGTTACTGAACAGCAACAGCTTGAAACAATGCGCCGAGAATTTACTTCAAATGTATCACATGAATTGAAAACACCGCTCACCACAATTTACGGAATATCTGACATGCTTGCAAACGGCATGGTAAAACCGGAAGATGTCGGATCTTTAAGCAGTGATATACGAAACGAAGCTGACCGTCTTATCACTCTTATCAATGACATCGTTTCACTTTCAAAGCTTGATGAGAATACTGCTCCCAGACAGGATGAGGAAGTTGATCTTTATGATCTTGCTTCTGATATCATCTCACGACTGAAGCTCAGTGCTGATGAGAAAAATGTCACAGCTGAGCTGACCGGTGACCATGTAACAGTATACGGAAGCCGTACGATCCTGGATGAAGTCTTATATAATCTCTGTGACAACGCGATAAAGTACAATAACGAAGGAGGAAGCTTCACTGTAAAGATATCACATATTCCAATGAAGGCTATTATTACAGTAAGCGATACCGGAGCCGGAATTCCGGAGACACACCTTGGTCGTATATTTGAAAGATTCTATCGTGTTGACAAGAGCCGGTCACGTAAGATCAAAGGAACCGGTCTTGGTCTCTCCATAGTTAAGCACGGCGTAGGATACCACGGAGGAACAGTACGTGCCGAGAGCATTGTCGGAAAAGGGACAACTTTCACAGTTGAACTTCCGATTGAGAAGAAAAGAAACTAGTATATCATTCTACGTCAGGCAGAAAAAGCAGCTATTTTTTCTAACAGCTTTTCAAACGCTCTATAACTCGGTGGCTGAATCTTAGCTGCCGAGTTTTTTCTGTTAAAAAATGGAATAAAAAAGCATTTCATCAGAAGAACTAATCTATGGTAAAATAATAATACATATATTATTAATATGCAGAAATATTGCATGATTCTGTTGACAAGCATGCATCCAAATGTTAAAATGAAACTGATAGGACGTCACACAAAAATATCTTGGCGTCCACGAGAGGGGAAATTTCCTATGAAGAAATTAATTAAGGCACTGACTGCTGTTGCTTCAGCAGGCGCGCTGACCGTTTCAGGCGCTGCTTCAAGTTTTCAGACAGTCATGTCATCACCTGCCGTAACTGCATCGGCGGTAGATGACTGCAACGATGACTGGCTTCACGCAGAAGGAAGCCGCCTGTACGACATGAACGGCAACGAGGTATGGCTCACCGGAGCAAACTGGTTCGGTTTCAACTGCTCTGAAAACTGTCCTCACTATCTCTGGAGTGCTGACGCAGATGACTGTCTCACTGAGATAGCTGACCGCGGAATCAACATCATCCGTTTCCCTATTGCCACTGAGCTGATAGTATCATGGATGAATGGTACTCCTAATGAAGTTAACAGCTTCTCATGCAATGCTGACCCAGCATATCAGATCAATGTAGATTTCTGTCAGGCCGACGGAAAAACTCCTGTTGACAGCATGCAGGTATTCGACATCATGATGAAAAAGTGCAAGGAACATGGTATCAAGGCTTTCATTGATATCCACAGCCCGCACACAGACAACTCAGGTCACAACTACAACCTCTGGTACGGCAAGGCTGGTGTAACCACAAAAGTATGGATCGATTCGCTTGTATGGCTTGCCGACAAATACAAGAACGACGATACACTTATCGGATATGACCTCAAGAACGAGCCTCACGGCAAAGGTCAGGAAGGCAAGGACGCAGCAAAGTGGGACGGTTCCACTGATGAAAACAACTGGGCTTATGCAGCAACAAAGTGTGCTGAGGCTATCCTCGATGTAAATCCACACGCACTCATCCTCGTTGAAGGCGTTGAGCAGTCAATGAGCGGTGCTATGGAAGGCGATTACTGGGGTATGCCTGACAGACGTGACAACTCTCCATACATCGGCGCATGGTGGGGCGGTAACTTCCGTGGTGCAAGAGAATATCCGATCGTTCCCAAGCAGGGTACATCACAGATAGTTTATTCACCTCATGATTACGGCCCGTCAGTTTACGCTCAGACATGGTTTGACAAGAACTTCACAGAGCAGACACTTCTTGACGACTACTGGTACGATACATGGGCTTACATCAATGCTGAAGAAATTGGTCCTGAGCTCATCGGTGAATGGGGCGGTCACATGGAGGGAGATAACCTCAAGTGGATGACCCTTCTCCGTGACTACATGATAAAGCATCACATCAATCATACATTCTGGTGTCTCAATACCAACTCTGGTGATACAGGCGGACTGTGGGACAGCCTCGGTTTTACAGCAGCTTCAGGTACTACCATCGCATGGAATGAGCCAAAATACAAGCTCTTCGAAGAAGCTCTCTGGCAGACAGCTTCATCGGGCAAGTACATCGGTCTCGACCATCAGGTAGCACTCGGCAAGAACGGTATCTCGCTCAACGACTTCTACAGCAACTACGCCAACTCCGAAGGCAGCAACCTCGACGGCGGCAAGAAGGGCAGCGGTACTCCCGTGACAGCTGAGAAATCCAGCACAACAACCACTTCCGCTACAACAACAGCAACAACAACGACAACTACAAGCAATGCTGATATGGTAAAATGTGAGCACTGCGGAAAGGAGATACTCAAATCCGAAGCTATCTACGGACCTCTCGGCTTTCCTGTATGTCGGGAGTGCTACGAAAACGGCGCTTACATCGGTACAGTAGCTCCGCCGTACTCCGATACAACTACCACATCTACTACCACCACTACGACAACTACCATTGTAACTGTCAGTAGTAGCTCTAGCACTAGTGCTTCTCCTTCTTCTTCTGTTCTTTACGGGGATGCTAATACTGATAAAAAAGTTACTGTCGCGGACGCGGTAGCGATTCTCCAGTTCATCGCTAACGGCGACAAGTACAAGCTCACCGACGAGGGCAGAAAGAACGCTGACTGCTATAACCCTGGCGATGGAGTTACTCCTAAGGATGCTCTAGCAATACAGATGCTCGATGCGCACAACATTGATAACCTGCCTTTGATAGCAGATTAATCTACAAATACTTCAAAAGGAGATCTCACTTTGAGGTCTCCTTTTATATTCTTTAGATAAAAAGAACAAATACAAACCAATACAGATCATGATAATGCCGGAAGTAGTCTCCGGCATTTATCTTTATCTATTGTATGATCATTTATTCTTTCACCCTCGGCTTCTGCTTTTAATGTTAAACGATAAATAATTATCGTTTATTTTGCACAAACACAATATTTTCACAGGATGTCATTTATATACAAACATACAATATTTATCGTTTATCGATAAATATCTATTGACAAACATAAACGCCTGTGATATCATGGAATCATCAAAGGGAAACAAAACACTTCCCGCAATTCAAAGGAGGAAATTATAATGAAAAACTCAAACGTAAAAAAAATCAACGGAATCGGAAAAGCTTGCTCAATAATCAGCCTGATAGCTTTTATCTTCTGCATAGTAGGTTTTGTAAGCCTTATAATAGCAGATATCGCCATACTGTTTATCCCCTTAGATAAGATAAACCTCTCCGGCAAAGCCAATGCAACGGTGACAATCTCTGGAGAAGACCTTAATATTGGCATGGGAAACATAAAAATCATTGGAGATAACAATGGTTTCTCAATCGAATCATCAAAGGATGAAATTAAAGTCAGCGACGATAAAGTTGAATTCGGCGACATCTGGTCTCTCGATGTTGAAGAAGTCTCTTCTGATGAAAATTCAGCAACATACAACCTCACAGGTGATTTTGCAGATTTTGACAAGAATGCTGTTAAGCGTGAATTATTCCTGAAAGTTCTTGAGGCTACAGTCACTGTTGTATTAACAGCTGTTACACTCTTCTTTGCACGTCGTGTATTCAAAGCTCTTTCAAAATGTGAGACTCCATTCACTGAAGATATAGTAAAGAAAATGAAAGTATTCGGCTGGGTAATGATAGGCTATGCAGTGCTCACAAGTCTTAACCTCACAATAATAGTTGCTGGTCTTTCTATCCTTATGCTCGCATATGTATTCGCACACGGAACTGACCTCCAGAAAGAATCTGACGAGACATTATAAGGAGGTGCGCAATATGTCGATAATTCTAAGACTCGACCGCGTTATGGCGGACAGAAAAATAAGCCTGAATGAACTCAGTGAACGCGTTGGCGTTAGTAATGTTAACCTTTCAAAACTTAAAACTGGTAAGGTTAGTGCTATTCGCTTCTCAACACTGAACGCAATATGCAGCGCACTGAACTGCCAGCCAGGCGATCTTCTCGAATTCCAAGATGACGGAAACAGCGAACTGACTGATGAACAATAATTATTTAAACGGGACACTTAGGGGAGTGTCCCGTTTCTCATCTATAAAACAGTTGAAAGCTTTGGTGTATCACTGTCACGAAGCTGCTCCAGAATATGGTGAAGCTCAATAAGCTCCGGAACAAGTTCATCTCTGCCATTCTCAGCGTAATAGCTTATTCTGGTAGATATTCTGTCGACCTCAGACAGCCTGTCACTTTTTATCAGAACAGCAGCTATAATACGGAAATGCTCCCAGTCATGTTCTAGTTTTCTTGCCGTAGCAACAGCCTCATCACGGTTCCCGTTTTCATAAAGATATGTTATCTTATCGGATAAAGATATTAATCTGCTGCAGCTTCTGTTTACCCACAAACCTGATATAATGCTTGCAAGTATTAAAACAATCATAATCGCAATACTGATTTTAAGCCTTGTTATTGTACATCGCCTCCCTGAATAATAATAGGTTTTCCGCCTTCTTTTTTTGATATAAAACAATTACCGGAAATATCAGCAGTCATAATAAAAACATCACTTGCCTTTATGCCGAATCGACTGACAGTCCTTTCAGCATAATCAGGATCAAATCCGAGTGAGCGTAGAACAGTATCCTGTACAATACCATCAGATACTATTACCTGAGGCGGATCCGAGTTATCCGGCTTAAGATTCAGGTCAGAACGAACCGGTATATCTTCACTCTGCTTTTTCATCACTGACATTCTTCCTGTAGTTTCAACAATCGCATACTGAACTTCTGAAATATCAAACACTTCACTTCCTCGTAACCCCATCATAAGATCATCAACTGAAAAGCGAAGATCACACATTGCCTTTCTGTCAATTATTCCATCCTTAATTATTATTTTCGGACTTCCGGAAGTAAACCTCCTTATCCTTGGATAACGCAGACACAGCCATGAAACCATTACCTCAAAACAGACCATAGCCAGTATTGGTGTAATACCGACAATAACCGGAATATTAACATCCTCTATCGGAAGAGTTGCAATATTCGAAACCAGGATAGTAATGACAAGCTCAGACGGCTGAAGCTCTCCAAGCTGACGCTTCCCCATAAGTCTCACAGCAAAAATAACAAGAATATATAATAAAAGAGATCTAATAAGAATAACAGCCATATCAACAGCTCCTTCAATACTATTATTGCTCTTCTGAAAAAGAATATGTATAGCAGCTGAATAAAAATGGCTGATATGGCAATAATATAAACGGCTTAACAGCTAATAACTCCAAGGAGGCTTGATTATGGACAACAAGCATAAGAACGACTGTATAAAGTGTTCAGTATCACAGTGTCAGCACAATCTGGTAACAGAGAACTACTGCTCTCTTGACACCATTTCTGTAGGTACTCACGAGGATAATCCTACCATGCCGGAATGTACTGACTGTAACAGCTTTGTAAAGAGAACCGGCTGCTGCGACTGACAGACTGCATCTCAAAGGGCTGATATCTGGATCAGCCCTTACATATTCTCAATTGGTAAACATAGACAAATACTAAGTCGGATTACGGTCAAATCGGAAAAATTACTCCTTGCACTTGCATTGAAAGCTGTTTTATTGTATAATAATATTAAGCTTCTACCGAAGTTATAATTCCCAATTAGGAGGCTGATGATATGTTCGACAAGACAATGACATTTTCCGTAAACGAAGACAAAGAAGTAGAACTAAAAAAGAATCTTACAATAATCTACGATGCTCTCGTTCAGAAGGGATACAACCCAGTTAATCAGATCGTAGGCTACATCCTCTCAGAGGACCCAACCTACATAACAACATACAATAACGCACGAAACCTTATCCGTCACATTGACAGAGATGAATTACTCCAGGTGCTTGTAAGGTCTTACCTTCAGGCATAATGAAAGCGCCTCATGTACCTGCGGACATGCAGGACAAAAGACGCAGCACAATATAAAATTAGCGGCAGCTTCACACAGCTGCCGCTTTTATTATTCCTGCTCGGACTTCGCCTAATTCGTCCGAGCATTCACCCCTCACCGCGCAAATAACGCGGAATCCCTCTTCCATATCACTATTGTATATGGTATATGTTTCTATTCTCAATATCTTTCAGCTTCTTTTTTTATCGCTGACGGTAATCGCTATCCTGCTTCTCGGCCTTTGAAACCGCTTCTTCAAGCGAGAGCCCTGTGAACTCCTGTGCCGAGAAAATACGGCCTGACTTCTTGTCATCCATAAATGCGCTCACCAGTACCCCAGGGATTGCGCTTTCAGGACTATTTGGTGCATTTGGCCCTCCCAGATCAGTACTGCACCAGCCAGGATCTGTAAGATTCAGCATGACATCAGTTCCGTCATACACCTTTCCAAGATCATGAGTGACCTTGTTGAGCGCAACTTTAGCTGCAGAATAGCCAGCCTGTTCGGGTTCGAGATCTATGCCGCTCGTAGTGTTTACTATCCTTCCAAAACCTCTTGCCGCCATTTTAGGAAGAAAATGATAACATATCATCATAGGAGCAATGGTATTAATACGGAAACTTATATCGTAATCCGTATATGGTGTCGAAAGATAATTCGTTCTGTAGGCAATCTGAAGGCCCGCGTTGTTAAGGACAATGTCCACTTGCGTGCCCTTTGCGTCTATCTCTGCAAGCATCTGTTGCACTGAATCGGGTTCCGACAATTCTGCAGATACTGCATATGCCTCAACTCCAATCGCCTTGACTTCAGCAAGAACTTTTGCACAATGTGCAGTATCCCTGCTGTGGAGAATCAGATTTGCACCATGTTCTGCCATGAACTTAGCCGAAAGATAGCCGATACCTCTGCTTGCGCCTGTGATAAGCACCCATCTGCCTTTAACGTCCACCATGATTGGCAACCTCCCTTGTACCCTCGGGCAATTTACACGATGATTATACCATATGTTCATTTTCAATGCAATAATAGGTTATCTTTTTTTTTGCAATCATATCATATTTTTTGCACTATATTTTTCTTATTATATTTCATCCTTTCCGGATCATAATATCTTTGCAGATAATTCTGCAGAACTTCAAAGGAAGAATAATAATGATAAAAATAGCTCCTATTACAGCAGCACTGATAACTGCGGCAATTGTTCCTTCTGTATCAGTATGCGCTGCGGACTGTACAAAGATCGGATACGGGCAGGGGACATCTGTTGATGAACGTAATCGTCCGACTGACGCCTTGCAGTTCAATGACCGATACAGCGATCTTGATGCCTTCGCTCTGTCGGCAGATGATAACAGAATTATCATCACTTTCGATCAGGGCTATGAAAACGGATATACCTCAAAGATACTCGACACGCTGAAAGAGAAAAATGTCCATGCGATATTCTTTTTAACGGGTGATTATGCGAAAAAGGAAGAATCCCTGGTTAAGCGTATGATAGCAGAAGGACACACCCTTGGCAATCATGGAATGACTCATTCAAGCATTCCTTCCCTCTCAGATGAAGCAGCACAGGAAGAAATAATGTCACTCCACAACTACGTTCTCAACAATTACGGGTATGAAATGCAGTATTTCAGATGTCCTTGCGGCGAATACTCCGAACGGTCACTTGAAACCATACAGAAATGTGGATACAAAACTGTTTTCTGGAGTTTTGCCTATGTTGACTGGAAGACTGACGCTCAACCATCAACTTCAGTTGGAATGGAAAAACTGACCAAGTCAGCCCACGGAGGAGAGATACTGCTTCTTCACTCTGTGTCATCAACCAACGCAGAGATACTGGGGGATGTTATAGACTCATTTAGAGCTCAGGGCTTCGTAGTTTAAAAGGGACAGAAAAAAAATCTTTTCTATCCCTTATATATTAGTTCCGAATATTTCCTATCATACTCTTTCACAATACTCGCACATGCAGAACGCCGAAGAGGCTAGTCCCCTTCGGCGTTTCTGATTCTAATTTCATCCGATATAAATCCCCTGTTTTCCCTTAGCTCTACGGCATACCCCCATACACCGTTAAGCATTCTCTTTTGCAGGTCTATACCCGCATCCCTCATATCCGGCAGACGAGAAAATCATGTTTCGTTATTAAAAAGAGCATCCATACCCTTTTCCATCTCTGTTTTAAGCCAGGCACTTCTGTAAGCCATTACCATAACAAACATAGCTTTAGAAAGCTTATCCTTATCAGATGTGACATCACTGTCGCATTCACTCAGTTCCCGTTCTATCAGAGCTTTTACTTCATCCGGAGAGAAGATATTTTCATCCTCCGCGTTGAAGATCATCCTGCAAAGGAGATCAAAAAGCAGTATCTCATCGATGATATCATCAGCGGTATCCTCGACATCGCCATTGATATATGCCATAAGATTGACTATGCTCTCGAGCTTCATTGTACCGCGAAGCATATTGATAAGCAAAATGCGAAGCACCTGTTGTTCGTCATACTTCTTTCCCTTTGTAGACGAGACCCAGCCGCGCTTGATCCAGTTCTGTATAGTCGAACCTTCAAGTCCTGTCAGCTTTGAAAGCTGTGACAGAGTCAGACCACCGGTAGCTTCGAGCACCGGAGAGATCAGCGAGAACGCCGAGTTCCTTGCCTGTTCACTATATTTGATTGTAGTTCCGGGGATAAGCCTCTTCATAAGTTTCACCAACCTCTAACAGAGATATTCTGATTATATCATAAGTTCATGTGAACTGCAAGCGCTGTCATTAGATATTATCGCTGATTTTTACTGATTTTTTAAAATTTACAATTGTTTTTCTCTTGTTTTCTCACTATTTTTTAATATTTCAAAAAACGGTTACATTTGTAATAAATAAGAATACAAATGTAATACAATTGCCCGTATAATGTTGACTTTGAAGACTTTTTATGATAATATAAATTCAGACAATTTTAGTCAAATTATTCACACAGAGAAAGACTTTTCGACTATTTCAGGAGGGATGTACCATGGCTGATATTAATGAATTCAACAGTAACGCTGGGGACGTTGTTACTGGTGTTGAAGTTGTAAAGAAGAGCAAGACTGGTTTGATCATTGGAGGTATTGCTGTTCTCACTGCCGGTGCTATAGCAGGTGTCGCAGGCGGAGGAATCGCAGCATACTGTCTGTCAGACTTTGTCAAGAATCAGGTAAAGCTTCGCGTTTCAAGTCCCGAAAGCTATTATGCATGGGTTTACGAAAAAAATGCTGACGCGGCTGCAAAACAGATCTCAACAGTTTACGCTAAGGGGCTGGACAAGCTTGAGGCAGGACAGCAGACAAAGCTTTCTCTTAGATACGATGTTACTGACGAAGCAAAAGACTTTATTATCGATGAATTAGATCTCGACAGAGATTCCAGAAAAGATGAAAGACTTGTTGTTGACAAATTCAAAAACATTACAATTGGTGCTGATGGAAGTTCAAGGGATTCCATCGTTTCAGGAAAGGCATATGTAGACTGGAATGATGAGAGACTGGTAACAGCAGATATTGCCACTGATAATTCAACTATGGACTATTTTGTCCGTATTCCTGAACTCTCAGAACAGTGGCTTGCTGTTGAAGCAGAAAAGCTTATTGAACAGAATTCATATTCGGATTCTGAACAGGAAGTAATAGAAGCATACAAAAAGGCCGCTCAAGATCCTCGTTCTGTTATATCACCTGAGGAAATTGAAGAACTTGCCAACCGTTATATCAAAGTCTGGAACGAATCAATAGACGATGTAAAACTTGAAAAGAAACAGACTGTAACAATCAATGATATTGATATGAACTACACTGTAGTATCTGTTGAACTTACTAATAAGAAGATCAATGAAATTGGTGAGAAAATCCTTACTACTGCAAAGGAAGACAAGCTCCTTAAGGAAATTGTTGTAGACAGACTTCACCAGATGGATGCTGATGAGTTCGAAGAACACATAGATGATTCTATTGAAGATCTCAAGGAAGCAACATCAGAAGACGACGACACAATAGTTACATATGATACCTATATTGACGCTAAAGGTGTTATCCGTGGCTTAGGATTCAAAACAAATGAAGAAAACGAAGAATTCCTTGCTATAATAGGAAAGGACGGCGAAAAGGTCCGCGGTAAGTGCTACTTATATGACGGATATGAAGATCCAGAATTCAGCATATTCCTTAACGCTGAAGAATCTGGTAAAAAATACAGCGGAACCATAGACTGCGTTATAGATGATGATGAATCATGGTCACTCGAATTCAATGATTTCGAAATTATCAATGAAGAGTATGGATACTTCAATGTTAATACAACCCTTAATATCAAAGATAATGATGACGAAATAGCAATACCGCTTGACTTCTCAACTGACGGAGAGAGCCAGTCAGTAGCGGGAGATATCATAATTGAGGGAACGAACTATGGTACACTTACTCTCACAGTTGGATTAAAGACAGGTGCAGAGCCAACATTACCATCTAAGAATAGTGCGTACATCATAGATGATGAAGATAAGGCTGACGAGTTCTGGCGCGATTATGTATCACAGGATCAGATGGAAAAATTCCTCACTGATCTCTTCGAAAAATTAGGTATAGATAAAAATGATGCTTCCGCTTATGCTAAGGACAGTGCAGAAGACATGTACTTTGACTGGGGAAGCTACTATGACGATGATGATGACGACTATGGCTGGGACTCTGATAACGATGATGACATCGACGACGATGACCTTGACGATGATGATTTTGACTATGACTTTGATTATGCCGATGGTCCATCAGTCGAGGACGGGCAGGCCTACATAATGGTCTATGACAAAGACATGAATAACTGCTTCTATGGATATGGAAGTGATTACCTGTCATACGGAGCAAAGTTTGCTGATATCAAAGGGGATGGGACGTATACAGTAAGCGTTTCAGCTGATACTCCAGAATTCAGAGAACATTCATCAGCAATGCCAAACGGAATCAGTCTTCTCATGCTAGGGTGTGAAGGAACCAAAGGCGCAGAAAATGCGAAGGTCGAAATTACAAGCCTTGATATTGATGGAAAGACATATACAATAAGCAAGGATATGACAGTTGAGACAGCTGATGATTACTTTGCTGCACTTATTTATACTGGTGATCTATTCGCCTTTGATGATGAAGATGGTTACATCCAAGGAGTTGACCTCTCAGGTGTTCAGACATGGAAGACAATAACAATAACATTTAAAATAACAGGAATGAAATAAACACAAACAGGGCGGGGGAATACATATTTTTCCTCCGCCCGATGTTTGCTTATTTTTTCAAGCATTTCAGCTTTCTTTCACTAAAGTATCATAAATGAGAGCTAATATATCAATATAGAATAAATTAGCAATCTTCACATTTCATATAAACCACCCTAACAGATATCGGCGGTCGGATAATCCGGCCGCCGATATTCTCTTATAACTACACTTAAATTAATCAGAACTAATATATCTATAATAATCTGAAGATGATATAAGCGTAAAACTACTATAGTTAAGATTTTTGGCATCAAATTCGTAGTAATCAGCTAAAAGAGAAAAATAAGTCACTCCGCCATTTAAATCAGTGACAAAAAGAGAATTATTCTGAAAACTATCTAGAATATAATCTGAGTATGGATATTCAATTACTTGGATACCTGAAGATTTTCCTTCTTCTATTTGTTCTTTAATAAAATCAAACCTTAAATAATTATAATACCAATTAGTAATCTCGATGTTTAAGATGAATAAAATAGAACATGAGGCAGTAATTGCTGCAATAATATATATCTTTTTTAGTATATCTGGCTTAATAGAATCAACTATAAAAAATAATAATTCGCCACTGAATAAAATCCAGAATATATAATTTGCAAAAAAACATCTTGCAGTCGCAGGCTCAATAAACATAAATGGTCCTGATAAAACAAGTGTACTAATAAGATAAAGATATGTGCGGATTCTTCTATTAACATCAAAGAAGATCCATACAAAATATGATATTGAGACTAAATAAAGGAAACAAAATGCCGCTTCCAGACCACGTATCTTCATAGCATCAGATAGATAAACTAGGTCAGTATATCCAGCACACAACGCAGAGTATAATGAATAAGCCACAATAATAACAATACATATATATGAATACTTTGATTTCTTAACTACATCATGATTCTTAAAAAACATAATAATTATTGAAAAACAAATGATTAGATTTATAATCCAGAATTTTTTTGTATAGTACACAACAATAGTACGCATTATATTCATGAAAAAATCAGCTGTATCAAAAACAAATTGCCTATTACCATACATATCATCATTTTGAGATATATCAGAATAATTATTATTTGAGAACATTAAAAAGGCAGAAATACAAGAAAAGAATAAAAAAAAGAAAGGTGCAATATACAACTTATTTCTACGCCATTTTAAAAGTATTATTACAGCTAAACCAAGAATAATATTATAAATAGTTGAATGCTCAATACAGAGGCCAGACGCTAAGCCAATAAGCGAAAATAATAAAATATGATATGCTTTAAATGATTTTTCGAAAAAGAGTACATTAAAAACAATCAACATAAAAATGAGAGTAATCATAATAGGAAAAACATAATTTGTAAAACCGGAAATCCACGAAATTACTTCACAATATGTAAGTGAGGGAATTAAAACAACAGTAGTAATCGAATAAAAAAGTTTAATGGAAAAACTTCTATTATTGAGATCCAAAAGCTTGGATAAAAGTATTAGCAATAACGCGAGTACTAAAGATACAAAAATACATCTAAATATAGGATGTTTTATAATATTAATAGTTATAAAATTGGAAAGATACCTTCCATTAGGATTTTTATAGCCAGATAATAAATCATTAGAATCAATATAATACCAGACAAAATCGTCACCATTCAAAAACATTGTAAAAGCTGAAATAATAGAATACAAAACAACTAATAAATATGGCAATACATTTTTTAAGCGTCTTTTACTTGAAGGCATAAAACTTTCCCCCTATACAAAAAACTCCACCCTTTAGGGTGGAGTAATTATTTGTGCTGGCACAGATCTACTTTTCCGGGCCGTCTCCAGCCGAGTATCATCGACGCGGATGAGCTTAACTTCCGTGTTCGGAATGGGAACGGGTGTGACCTCATCGCAATATGCACCAACT
>JAGCYM010000081.1 GCA_017960805.1 Ruminococcus sp. | reverse complement strand
TTTATGAAAAGTCTAAAATCATCAGCACCATTGAAATCATTGAATAATCAATGCTCTGCTATGAATGCAAATTTGATTATTGCATAGTAATTAATGATTTCCAAAGGAAAACGAATACGCCCTAAAAGCTGTGAAGCGCCATCCGCTCCGCAGCTTTTTTGAGTGTGTCGGGCATGACACACAGCCAGTCGGTGAAAGTCCGACCACAGGTAGTTACCGCCAAGTGTAGTGAACCACAAGCCGAAAGCCGTGAGGCTGGGGTGGAGGAAGTGGTGTAACGATTCTTTCACGACCACGGACAGAAATCTGATATAAGGCCAAAAGGGCGGAAGAGACTGCTCAACAAGTCGAATCCTAAAGGTAAACGTAAAGCCCAAACGGTAAATCAGGGGAAGGTGGGGAATGATAATTCCCTTCGGGAAAGAAGAGAGAAGGTTGTGTGTATTACCCCGAGAGATCTCGTGGACGACTAAGTCCAATATCTTTAAAATCAGTGATGGTAAAGTCGGTCGAAATAAGGTTTACCACGAGAAGTCAGCTGAGGTCGTAGTAGGTACAGCCAATACTGAAGGACCTAATGTTTGTATAGTGCTAATCACTATGAGTAAACATCAGATAATCCGAAATTGAGGTAATGTCTAAAACTGCAGAACGTACACTGCAGATGGCAGGAAGTCAATGGGACGATTCTGATGAATTTGTGCAAAGTAGAGGAGAAGCAGCCATGGAATTAATGGAAATGATTCTAAGCCAGAAGAACTTGGAAGAGGCGATGAAAGCAGTCAAAAGTAATAAAGGCGCACCGGGCATAGATAATATGACGGTGAATGAAATTGACGAATACTTCAAAGAGAATATGGATGAAATCAAAACATCGATAATGAACAAGAAGTATGAACCTCTACCCGTAAGAAGAGTCTACATACCTAAACCGAACGGAAAGGAAAGACCATTAGGAATTCCAGCAGTAAAGGATAGAGTAATCCAGCAGGCGGTA
Source organism: Ruminococcus sp. (assembly GCA_017960805.1). Lineage (GTDB taxonomy): Bacteria > Bacillota > Clostridia > Oscillospirales > Ruminococcaceae > Ruminococcus. The sequence goes on along the minus strand of JAGCYM010000081.1, from coordinate 6,434 downwards.
GCACAAGTACTTTCGGCAATGTACGACGAACACTTCAGTGAGCACAGTCACGGTTTCAGACCAAATAGAAGTGCCAGCGGGGCAGTAGCCGAAGCATTAAGTTACCTAAATCAAGGTTACGAATGGGTAATAGACTTGGATATTGAGAAATTCTTTGACAAAGTAAATCATGATAAGTTAATTTCTATCATTCGAGAACGAGTAAAAGACGATGTCACACTGCATCTGCTTAGGAAAATACTACAGGCAGGCGTTCTAGAGAAAGGGCTTGTAAGTCCTTCTGAAGAGGGCGTTCCGCAGGGTGGACCGAGCAGTCCAATTCTTTCGAACATATACCTTGATAAATTTGACAAGGAACTTGAAAGCAGAGGACTAAGGTTCGTCAGATATGCGGACGATGTTAATATTTTCGTGAAAAGCGAAATGGCAGCAGACAGAGTAATGAAATCGGTAAGTAGCTGGCTGGAAAGAAAATTGTTTCTGAAAGTCAGTGCTACAAAGACAAAGGTAGTAAGACCAACTAAAAGTATATTTCTTGGATTCACATTCTGGAGAGGTTCTGAGGGTTGGAAATGCAAACCAGCTAATGACAGGAAGAAAAGACTGTATGATAAGATAAGAGCAGTACTCTGCAGAAAGAAAGCAGTCGCAATACCACTTGCGATTACATTCATGAAAGTGAATGAGATTACGCGAGGCTGGATTAACTATTTTCGAATCGGTTCAATGAAAGGGTTCATGGAAAAATATGGACAATGGTTAAGACATAAGATACGAGTAATCATTATCAAGCAGTGGAAGAACTGCGAAACAATCTATAAGAATCTTTGGAAATTGAACAGAATGTTCAAATGCAACCTTACAGATGTGGACATAAGGAAAGTTTCTGGTTCGAGACTAGGATGGTACAGGAGGTGCGGCTTGAGCACAGCAAACTACCTATTATCTCCGCAAATCCTGGCAATGAAAGGAGCGGACCGACCAGGGCTGGTAAATCCGCTCGAATACTACTTATCGAATTAATGGTGATATCAATACAAACGTAGCGCCGTATACGAGTTCCGTACGTACGGTGCAATGAAAGGGGCGATGGTTTTCATCCCCCTATTCTATTTTGCAGTATAAACGTAACCGCCAACCATTTACAGCATACAAAAAATTAGGACTGCATTTTTAGAGGAGCGCCGATAAAGAAGTATTTAAGATTTTAAGATGAGGTTGCGTAACTGCCTTGGTTACGCAACCTTTCTCTTTTTGTCGTACTTCATGCTGTCAGCAACGGCAGTCGTTACGGCAACATTGAAGCGGTAGTGAATTTCAATTTGCTGAGTGCGATGCCCACTACTCTTGTCGGGAGCGTGGACAACGATCTTCTCGATAAGCTCATGCATGATCTCAGGAGTAAGCTCCGTGATACGCTCATACTTCTGCACCACGCTGATGAATGCGGTCACATCGGCGGACTTCTGTTCGGCGGTTTCGATATAGGCAGTAAGCTCTGTAACGCTTGCCTTTAGTTTCTTCTGCTCATCCTCATAGCCTGATGACATAACAGTAAATCGCTCATCGGAGATTTTTCCTGAAACATTATCCTCATAAACCCTTGTAAACAGTCTGTCAAGCTCAATGATACGCTTTTCAGCTTGTTTCAGGGCTTTCTTTGCTTTTGTAAGTTCCGAGGACTGCTTCTGAACGGAATTGTCCATAGCCGCCTGCACAAACTCGTCCTCATGCTCTTTAACCCTGACAAGCAGTTTGTTTAGCTCGTTCAACACGATCTCATTCAGTACAACAGTTCTGATGAAGTGCGCGGAACAAGCGTCCTTGTCTGAGGAATATGTGGAACACTTCAAATGCTCCTGATCGGCGGTCAGACTTGTCGCTCGGCACAGATACATCTTCTTTCCGCAGTCAGCACAGTAGACCATACCCGAAAATGGATTGACTTCCTCATGTTTGGTGGGACGGCGCTTGTTCTTGCGAAGCTCCTGCACCAAATCAAACTCCTGCTGAGTTACGATAGGCTCATGAGTATTCTCAAAGATGAGCCATTCTTCCTGTGGATTTCTCACGGTCTTCTTGTTTTTGTAGGACTTCTTGTGTGTTCTGAAGTTGACCGTATGACCGATGTATTCAGGACGGTCAAGAATGTGGCTGATGGTTTTTCCGCTCCAGCGGTGCAGCTTAGCGTTCTTGTGACCGTTATCCCTACCCTGTGACAGAGCGTAGGCTGTAGGAGTCGGGATACCTTCCTGCGTGAGAATACGGGCAATCTGTACCGGACCGTAACCCTCTATGCAGAGCTTGAATATCCTGCGGACAACCTCAGCAGCTTCATCATCAACGAGCCACATATTTTTGTCAGCTTCGGACTTTTTATAACCGTAAATCGGGAGAGATAAAGGCTTACCCGACTGCCCCTTAGCCTTGAAAACGGCTCTGATTTTCTTGCTCGTATCACGGGCGTACCAGTCATTAAAAATGTTCTTGAATGCAAGCAGCTCATTTTCTGACTTGAAGGTATCTACATTATCGTTGATAGCGATATAGCGGACATCATAATCGGGAAATATGATCTCGATGTATTCGCCTGTTTTCAAATAATCACGACCGAGGCGGCTCAAATCCTTAGTGATAACAGTTCCAACCTTTCCGGATTCCACATCAGCCATCATTGCCTTGAATCCGTCACGCTCAAATGTCGTACCCGAAACACCGTCATCAACATAGTAAACAGGATTGCTGAAACCATTCTCCTCAGCATACTTCTTGAGGATAGCCTTCTGGTTAGTGATGCTGTTGCTCTCACCCTGTAACATATCGTCCTGCGAAAGACGACAATATAATGCTGTGATCTTGTCTGTCATAATTAACCTCTCTTTCCGACAGATACAGCAAGCTATGTTATCATTATAGCGCGCACCGAAAATAAATACAATGCGCCGATATTCCAAAGTTACACAGCCTGCTTCTTGGGTTCTTGTCCGGATTCACCGAGGAAATCCTCACACTCACGGATTATGAGCCGTTTCAGAATATCTGAAAGGCTCTCCTTTGAAACAGGGTTGAACACGGTAGTCACCGTGTAAAGGGTATGCCCGATCTTATACTCGGACGTTACATTAAAAGTAGTGTTTGTATTCATAGCGATCTTTCTCCTTTGCTTGTCTGTCTCTATGCATTTAGAGTGAGGGCATCGCTTTATCTCTCTTACCCTCATGATTGTTGTCTTATGATAGCTGTGTGGAACGGCAAATGCCGTCCCATTGCATAGCTATTTTTTTATCGGATAGTTTTAATCCTCATAGGGATTCGCTTTATCCGTAAAGCTCATTTGCTGTCCGAAGTCAGCAGCGAGATCAGTGGTATCGCTTTTCTCATTCTCAGCATTTCCAGTCCCGACCAGTTTCAGCAGCTCGTCATCGGACAAACCGCTTGCACGGAGTTTCTGCAACAGCGAATGTTCCGAGGTGATGATCTCATCAAGCTCACGGGGCTTGCAGTTGTACTCCTCCGCCATCGCCAGACGAGAAACTTCTTTCAGCTTGTCCTCCAGAGTTTTCTTTTTCGCAGTATCGCTTGCGATACGCTTTTCCAAACCTTTGATCTTCTCGATGAGCTGATCTCTTTTCTCTGTATAGATGCCCATAGAAAAATCACAACCTTTCATTTTTTGTTCTCAGCAGGCAGAGCCGAGTGACCGAAGCCCACCTGCTATGATCCAATTATAGCGCGCTCTACATTTGAAATACAAGCCGCATTGCGCACAAACTTTTGTTCATGCTTTGTCAACAAATGTCCGGGGAATTTTTAGATTCAAAAAAATGAAATTACGCTATTTCGCCGTTTACGCTATCCGGGCATTTTGACGAAGCGATTTTGAACGAACATAAAAAATCTGAAATTGATTATTGACGTGATCGGGAAAGTGCGCTATATTGATTATGGAGAGCGACGAAATAGAGAAAGTCGCACAGTTCCAATTCTCGGAATCGAGAAAAAAAGGCCGAGCCGAAAGGCTCGGAAATGGAAATCGCCCCAGAGGGGCGAAAGAAGAGTAGCAAGCACGGTGAAGTGTGGGCGCAAAATGCGACTACACACACTTCACAAGGCTTGGCAGAGGGCGCTGCCCCTACGACCCCGAATTGAGAAAAATAAAAAAGGAGAACAAGAGAAATGAAAGACGAAAAGAAGCGTACAATGTACATGAAAGTGCATGTCAGCCCTGAAGAAATGGCAGCTATCAAGAAGAAGTTTGAGAATAGCGGTATGAGCAGTCTCAGTACATTTGTGAGAGCCATGATCTTCGAGGGTTACATCGTCCATATCGATGAGAACGAGCTAAAACGGCTCACTGTACTTGCGAATAATATCGCCAACAATATCAACCAAATTGCCCACCGAGCAAATGTCACGAACAAAGTTTACAAGGAAGATATTGAGGAGATCAAGGAGCTTGGCGATAAGCTCTGGCGTCCGCTGATGTTTCTGCAAACAAAGGTGGCTCATCTAAAGCATTGAGCAGAATATGAAAATCGCCGTCAGGATAATTCCCGACGGCGATGAAATACGATATGTGCGCTATGTACCGGACTGGCTTTTGAAATTGCTGCGCCTTTCACAATAATGGTTACAATTATTCCGATATGCTGGACTCTGGTGCTATTATGGTATATACTGTATCTACAATATTGATTTGGAGGTACACAGCTATGTTGAAAATATCTGAATTGGCAATGCCGAGAACACGCAAGGTCACTACTTTATGCAACGGCAGGCGTGAGGTCTGGACGGACTACGAGGAAGCGAAAGCCTATTTCCTTGAAATGATGATGTCCACGGACGGCGAGGAACATGAACGTGCGGAGTGCGTTTATATTCAACTGCTTCATGGGCGTGACGAGTGCAGCGACGAGGAAGAATGATCACTACAAAGCAAGTTATCAGTGACGGTAACTTGCTTTTTTAATTTAACCTGAACTTTACATACTGATACTGTTCAAGTTTACATTGGTATGATATACTGGATACTTGAGGAGTGTGAAAAAATGCTGATATATATAGTTGAAGATGAAGAACGCATTAGAGAGCTTGAAAGCTATGCCCTCGAGAAGAATGATTTTGAAGTGATGAGTTTTGAAAATTCAGTGGAGTTCTACAAGGCTCTGGGAATCAGACTACCCGACCTGATACTGTTGGATATCATGCTGCCCGGTGATGATGGGCTTACGATACTGAAAAATCTTCGTAATAATACGGTGTATGAGAATATCCCTGTTATCATCATTTCCGCCAAAGATACCGAACTTGATCGAGTGAAAGGACTTGACCTCGGGGCAGACGATTATATGTGCAAGCCTTTCGGGGTAATGGAAATGGTCAGCCGTGTAAAGGCAAGACTTCGGGGATCATCAAAAAACACAGACAGTCAGATAACATTTGAAAAGCTGACGATCTCTGAAAAGACAAGAGATGTTACCGCAGACGGCAGAACGATAGAGCTTACCTACAAGGAATTTGAACTGCTGAAACTGTTTATGTCAAATCCGAGGATCGTTCTCAGGCGGGACGATATACTTGACAGAATCTGGGGGCATGACAGCACGGGACGCACCCTCGATGTGCATATCCGTACTCTGAGGGCAAAGCTGGGCGAGTACGGCAGATATATCGTTACCGTGCGGAATGTAGGCTATAAGCTGGATAAGGACGAGTGATATGGAAAGAAAGATACAATTCAGCTTGTTCTATATGGGGATCATCACAGCTATCACAGGTATCGTGATAACCACTTTTGTTTGCTACGGTTTCTTTCACAGAGAGGTCAAGGAAAACCTGGCGCATGAATGCAATATCGTGGCTCAATGCTATGATAAGATAAGCTCTCCCGACGATCTTGAATGCTTTACGCAGGAGGACTTCCGTATCACGCTTATCGAGAAAGACGGTACGGTCCTGTATGAGAGTGATGCCGATGCGGAGAACATGAGCAATCATCTCGACCGTCCTGAGATCGTACAAGCGATAGAAAACGGAACAGGCAGTGACACACGCTATTCGGACACGATCGGTACAGAGGATTATTATTACGCCGTCAAGCTCGATGACGGGAATATCCTGCGGGTGTCGATCCGCTCAGATTCGATATTCAGGCTGTTTGAACGCTCCATACTGATCGTACTTCTCGTAACGCTCTGTATCATAGTTGTATCTATGTTTGTTTCCGTGAAGCTGACGGACAAGCTGATCGCACCGCTCAAACGCATACCTGAAATGCTTGAAAAGAATAAGTCGCCCGAAGAAATGGGGATCTACAGCGAGATCATTCCTCTTGCAGAGGAGATCAAAACTGTACGAAGCTCGCAGGAGCTTATGCGGCAGGAATTCACGGCAAATGTATCTCACGAACTGAAAACACCATTGACCTCCATTTC
>JAGCYM010000080.1 GCA_017960805.1 Ruminococcus sp. | reverse complement strand
TGACAGAAAAGGAACTCCCTGCTGTATTCAAGGAGTATGAGATCCTTGCGCAGAAGATAATTGACAACGAGAAAACCGGTAAGAAATTCAACTTCTTCCATTTCATGCTTGATCTTGATCAGGGGCCTTGTGCTATCAAGAGACTTCGTGGCTGTGGCTGTGGAAATGATTATGTGGCTATTACTCCTGACGGTGATATTTTCCCTTGTCATCAGTTTGTAGGCATTGATGAATATAAGATGGGAAATATCGATGAAGGTACTTTCAATCAGGAGATGAAAGCTGATTTTGCTGCGGCTCATGTTTACTCAAAGCCGGATTGCCGCAAATGCTGGGCTAAATTCTACTGCAGCGGAGGCTGCAATGCCAATAATTACCAGTATATGGGAGATATCAGAGCAGCTCATAAGATATCATGTCAGCTTGAGAAGAAGAGACTTGAATGTGCGATAATGATGAAGGCAGTACGTGCTTTCGGAGAACAGGAATAATTGGACGTAGTTTCTTTGGCGACAACGTGTATGAAAGCAATAAATAATTCAATAGCTGATTATTATGAAGCTGAGGAAAAGGTTGTTCCTGCCGACAAGGAATACACTATATATGCTACGTTAGGTCCTGACGGACTTGTAAGTGATCCGAGCAATTTTTTCCCTGGTAGTGTAAATCAGAGTTATTTTAGTGATAAATCTAATAAGCCCTACTACATAATAATGAAGTATAAGGATGGAGAATTCTCTGAGATGTGGATGAGCTATAAACACCTCTCCGATGACGAGTTAATTCCTTACACTAGGGATGAGATGCAGGAGCAGTTCGGAACTTTCAAAGGCGATAGGGATGTTATCGTCTATATTGGTTACAGAAGCAAGTTAGAATACTATCACTAATTATTATGATATTGGAGAGGACGTCGTTTGATGGCGTCCTTTTTTATGTTAGGTTAATGTGAGTGTTTATCATAAACTATTTGTTGTTTACATTTTTCACTATAAGTGGTATAATATATTTATTGTAATGCTTTGAAAGGAGGAATGTACGGTGTTTGATCCGAAATACGAAGAAAAGCCTGATCATAGTCATTATTCGATATGCGGAGCGCGCAAGAATGATATCTATGAGTTTTCACGTAATGTGTTTGTGTATACAGCTGGAGTATGTATGGTTATGCTGTTCATAACATACTGTGGCGCGGCAATGCCGCTTGTATCTTGGATTCCTTCGCTTTTTGGATGTTCGACCTGTGTTCCGTTCCTTTTTGTTCAGACCGCAGAGCTCATACTGGTTACTGCTGCTTCATTCCTTGCTTTCGGAAAGTTCAAAGTCATACACATTGGTTTGTTTATTGGATATGTTCTGCTAGTTGTGGCGACTTTGATTGATAGTTCGACAATTGGTATAATAACATTCATTATCGGTGTTATTGGTGTAGTATTGACAGCACCATGCTTCAAAATGTATTCTGACTACAATCAGCTGCGTAATACTGAAGGATGGCCTCATTTCAGTCTGCATTATACTGAGGCGATGGAACATCCGACGTTTACCTCGCGATATATGTCTGAGTACCGAACTGCTCCGGAAGATAAAAGAATTGCTCCTTCTGTTTCAGAACCTGAGGATAGTTTCAGTACGGATCCGGTATTGCCGGAAATGACAGGAATAGAGGCTCCTGAACCGGTAATGGAAGATATTCCGGTTATTGGCGCGGCACCTGTTCCTTCGACTATGGGATCTCCGGAACTACCTGACGGAGAAGCTTTTGAGCCTGACTCAGGCTACACAGATGAACCGTTTGACATACAATAAAAAGATAAGACGATTTTGATAATAAATAAAGGAAACAATAAAAATGGGATCAGTATTTAAAAAGTTGCCCGCAAATAAACATAATCTTGACCTTGGTCTTCTGTTTGCGGTTACTCTATGCTCGTGTATAAGTACAATATTGATTTGGTCAATAGTTAAAAGTGGTATTAGTGAGAATGAGGGCGTCGGAAACAGCTACTGGCAGACTCAGCTGATTTCAATGGGCCTCGGTATAGTTGCCGCCTGCATCATATCCAAAATTGATTATCGTAAACTTGTGAAGATATGGTGGGTGTTCGTGCCAATAACACTCATACTTGTCGCTTTGCCGTTTACACCGCTGGGATATCAGCGTGATGGTGCGGATGACCAGGGTTGGATACGTATTTTTGGCGTTAGTATGCAGCCTTCAGAAATAATGAAAATAGCTTTCATTCTTACTTTCAGCTATCATCTTTCACGCGATGAAGAGGATATGAACAAGCCGCTTCATATGCTGCTACTTCTTATACATGGAGCTGTACCTATAGGTATCGTAGCACTGCAGGGTGACTACGGAACGGCTATCATATTTGCGGCAATATTCGGATTCATGATAGTTTCTGCGAAGATATCCTGGAAATATCTTGTTGCTGCGCCGTTTGTGATTGCGGGTGTGGTAGCTGTAATGTGGTTCAACTTCCTGAGTTCTTTCCATAAGCAGCGTATTCTTATTCTGTTCCATCCGGGGACAGATCCGGAGAATATAGAGTACCAGCAGGATCTCGGACTTGCTGCGATAAAATCCGGAGGAATATTTGGAAAAGGTATCTTTGATGGAAAAAAAGATTACATCTATGTACCCGAACTTCATAATGACTTTATTTTTGCTCATGTCGGACAGGTGTTCGGATTTGTAGGTTCAATAGGAATCATTATAGTTCTCGCGTATATCATCCTTAAGATATTTGCTGACAGCAGAATTACCCGTGATCGTCTCGGACGTTTCATATGTATGGGCGCTTTCGGACTATTCTTTACTCATTGCCTTATGAACATCGGCATGGTTCTAAAGGTTGCGCCTGTTATCGGTATTCCTCTGCCGTTCCTGAGTGGCGGTGGTACGGCAATGCTTAGTATGTATGCTGTTATCGGGCTCGTTATCAGTACGTATAGCCACCGTGCGGTTGCGTATAACGTATTCTATGACGAGGATGAGGAGTAATACGATGAAGAAAGGTTTGGTCGTAACTGGAGCGGCGCTGTTAGGAGGAGGAATTCTCGGTTCTGCTGCAATGGTATTGTATCTGGTTCTCAGCGCTAGCAGAACGACAGAGACTGTCGGTATCATAGGCGGTGCGGACGGCCCGACTACGATATTTCTGATGAGCAGACTCGGAGTGCCGCTTATTATTTTACTTCTGCCGCTGGCATTATCCATAATTATCGGAGCAGCTCTTCTTATAACTGTACTGATATTAAAGTTAAAAAGTAAGAAATCCCAAGGACGTAAATGAACCTTGGGATTTCTTGATTTTGCTATGTTGCACTAAAATACAAAAAATGCCGAGGTCTCATATGAAACTTCGGCAACATTGCTGATATTTACCAAAACCGCTTGACACTGGTGTGGAGGAGTGATATACTAATATAATGTATCAGTATGGAAAAGTATCGCTATTCTGCAAGATATTATAGCACATATGTGTTGCTCTTGTCAATAGCTTTTTCAAAAAAATTTTCCGTAATGGATACTTTAAGGTGAAAAAAACTTCCGTAAGCAGTGACGCTTCTGCGGAAGTAAAAATAGTAAGGAGGTTCCGCCTATGGTGAATGTAACACCTAAGCAGCTGGGAAAAAACGTCAGAATGAGTTTCGGTAAGATTACCGAGCCTCTAGAGATGCCAAACCTTATCGAGGTACAGAAGAACTCGTATAAGTGGTTCAGAGAAGAGGGACTGAGAGAAGTGTTCCGCGATATGACCGCGATCACTGATTACAATGGTAACCTCGTCCTCAACTTTAAGGACTACAGATTCGATGAGACTCCCAAGTACAGCCTTGCAGAGTGTAAGTCCAGAGGCGCTACATATCAGGTAGCGATGAGGGCTACTGCTACTCTTTGCAACAAGGAGACAGGCGCTGTAAGCGAGAGCGAGATATACATGGGCGATTTCCCGCTCATGACTGACAGCGGAACCTTCGTTATCAATGGCGCTGAGCGTGTTATTGTTTCACAGCTTGTTCGTTCTCCAGGTGTTTACTATGCGTTCGAGAAGGATAAGACAGGTAAGGATCTGTTCAATACTACTGTTATCCCGAACCGTGGTGCTTGGCTTGAGTATGAAATGGACTCAAACGACATCGTTTATGTCCGTATAGATAAGAACAGAAAGATTCCGATAACAACATTCATCCGTGCTCTCGGAATAGGTTCCGATGAGGAGATCTTCGAGTTCTTCGGTGATGACGAAAGACTCAGACAGACAATCCTTCAGAAGGATCAGACAAAGAACAATTCTGACGCCCTTATCGACGTATATAAAAAGCTCCGTCCCGGCGAGCCTCCGACAGTCGAGAGTGCGGTTACACACCTCAATAATCTTTTCTTCGATGCTAAGAGATATGATCTCTGCCGTTTCGGAAGATATAAATACAACAAGAAGCTTGGTATAGCTACACGTCTTTCAGGACGTACTCTTTCAGAACCTGTTATCAATCCTATGACAGGTGAGATAATGGCTGAGGCTGGCGAGACAATAAGCTACGACAAGGCTTGCGAGATTGAGCAGGCTGGTGTTTACAGCGCATTTGTTACCGTTGAAGCCAAGGAGTATTTCACAAATGACCGTGGTGAAACACAGATCCGCTTCGTTGAGAAGAATGTCAAGATCATCGGTAACGGCATGGTAGACATCAAGGGCTATGTCGATTTTGATACTGATAAGTATGGCATCAACGAGAAGGTTTCATTCAAGGTGCTCCGTGAGATCCTTGAGAATTCTGCTGATGCTGAAGAAATAGAGGAGAATATCAAGAAGCGTGTTGATGAGCTCGTTCCTAAGCACATCATTCTTGATGATATCTTTGCAACTATCAGCTACTTCATCAACCTCTGCGAGGGCGTTGGTACTGTTGATGATATCGACCACCTTGGCAACAGACGTATCCGTTCTGTTGGTGAGCTTCTCCAGAACCAGTTCCGTATTGGTTATGCTCGTATGGAGCGTGGTATCCGCGAGAGAATGAACATCCAGACACAGGATGTAAATACTCTTACTCCACAGACCCTTATAAATATCAGACCTATTTCGTCAGCTATGAAGGAGTTCTTCTGTTCATCGCCACTGTCACAGTTCATGGATCAGAATAACCCTCTTGCTGAACTTACACATAAGAGACGTCTCTCAGCTCTCGGACCTGGAGGTCTTTCAAGAGACCGTGCCGGATTCGAAGTTCGTGACGTTCACTACAGCCACTACGGAAGAATGTGTCCTATCGAGACCCCAGAAGGTCCTAACATCGGACTTATTTCCTATCTGGCTACATTTGCTAGAATCAACGAGTATGGCTTCGTAGAAGCTCCTTACCGTAAAGTTGATAAGGCAACAGGTGTTGTTACAAATGAAGTAGTATATATGACTGCTGACACTGAGGACAACTTCGTTGTTGCACAGGCGAACGAGCCGCTTACAGAAGATGGCAAGTTCGAGAGACCGCGTGTAAACGCTAGATTCCGTGAGCAGATACTTGAAATAGACCGTGAAAAGGTTGATTACATGGATGTATCTCCTAAGATGGTCGTATCTGTAGCTACATCTATGATTCCATTCCTTGAGAACGATGACGCTAACCGTGCTCTCATGGGTTCAAACATGCAGAGACAGGCAGTTCCGCTTCTTAAGACAGAGCGTCCGTTTGTCGGAACAGGTATGGAATACAAGGCAGCTGTTGACTCAGGTGTATGTGTAGTTTCTGATTATGACGGAAAGATAACATATGTTGATGCAGACAAGATCCACATGATTGATTCTGAGGGCGTTGAACACAAGTATGAGCTTATCAAGTTCAAGCGTTCCAACCAGGGTACATGTGTAAATCAGCGTCCTATCGTCACAGCAGGTGAGGAAGTCAAGAAGGGCCAGGTTCTCGCTGATGGTCCTGCTACCGCAGACGGAGAAATTTCACTCGGTAAGAACGCACTCATCGGCTTCATGACATGGGAAGGTTACAACTACGAGGACGCTGTTCTTCTTAACGAACGTCTTGTAAGAGAAGATGTATTTACATCAGTTCATATAGAAGAATACGAGATTGAGTGCCGTGACACCAAGCTCGGACCTGAAGAGATCACACGTGATATTCCTAACGTTGGTGATGACGCTCTTGCAAACCTCGATGAAAATGGTATTATCCGTATTGGTTCTGAGGTTACATCCGGCGACATCCTTGTTGGTAAGGTTACTCCTAAGGGTGAAACTGAACTTACAGCTGAAGAGAGACTTCTTCGTGCTATCTTTGGTGAGAAGGCAAGAGAAGTTCGTGATAATTCACTTAAGGTTCCTCATGGTGAGGCTGGCGTTATTGTTGATGTCAAGGTATTCACACGTGAGAACTGTGATGAACTCAGCGCAGGTGTAAACAAGCGTGTTATCTGCTACATTGCTCAGAAGCGTAAGATCACAGTCGGCGATAAGATGGCCGGCCGTCACGGTAACAAGGGTGTTGTTTCACGTATTCTTCCTGAGGAGGATATGCCTTTCCTCCCAGATGGTACACCTCTTGATATCGTACTCAATCCTCTCGGTGTTCCTTCACGAATGAATATCGGACAGGTGCTCGAAGTACATCTTGGTATGGCATGTAAAGCTCTTGGATGGCATATCATGACACCTGTATTCGATGGTGCTCACGAGGATGATATACGTGAATGCTTCAAGATGGCAAATGATTATGCTAAGGAGCATAAAGATGATATGTTTGAACTCAAGGCAATGGATAAGGTAATCAACCCCAAGGCTCTTGAATTCACAGATGATTGTAAATTTACTCTCTACGACGGACGTACAGGTGAGAAATTTGATAACCGTGTAACCGTGGGCTATATGTACTACCTCAAGCTCCACCACCTCGTAGATGATAAGATCCATGCACGTTCTGTTGGTCCTTACGCTCTCGTAACTCAGCAGCCTCTGGGTGGTAAAGCTCAGTTCGGCGGTCAGCGTTTCGGTGAGATGGAAGTTTGGGCCCTCGAGGCTTATGGTGCAGCTTATACTCTCCAGGAAATCCTGACAGTTAAGTCTGACGATACTATCGGACGTGTAAACACTTATGAGGCTATCGTAAAGGGACAGAACGTTCCTACTCCGGGTATACCAGAGTCATTCAAGGTACTCATCAAGGAAATGCAGTCGCTTTGTCTCGATGTTAAGGTACTCGACAGCAATCAGGAGGAAATTGACCTCAAGCAGAACTTCGATGAAGATCCTATTCCTGCAAGAGATTCCTATGCTGATGAGGATACTGCTGATGAAACAAGCTACTCTGATGATGAACTTGGTGAGGCAGGCTTCGGTTTCGATGATGGCGATGAATTCGACAGTGTCGATAAGGATGATGAGTTCAGCTTCGACGACGAATCTGAAGATGACCTCGACTTCAATGACGAGGAAGATGGCGACGATGTATTCGACAGCTTCGACCTCGATGATGAAGGAGACGAAGGCTGATAAAACAGTCGGTATACGTAATGAATCGGTAATAAATTGCAGGAGGTAGCAGTTTGGAAAACACGACTTTTGAATCAATAAAGATCGGTCTTGCTTCGCCCGAACAGATCAGAAGCTGGTCATATGGCGTTGTTGAAAGACCTGAGACTATTAACTATAGAACACAGAAGCCAGAGAGAGACGGTCTTTTCTGCGAAAGAATATTTGGACCTACCAAGGACTGGGAATGTCACTGCGGTAAATTCAAGAAGATCCGTTTCAAGGGTAAAGTCTGCGATCGCTGCGGCGTTGAGGTTACAAGAGCAAGAGTACGCCGTGAGAGAATGGGTCACATCGAGCTTGCAGCTCCAGTATCTCATATCTGGTACTTTAAGGGAACACCTTCCCGCATCGGACAGGTGCTTGAGGTATCACAGAAGCGCCTTGAGGAAGTACTTTATTTCACAAAGTACATCGTAACTGATCCTGGCAACACTGAGCTCATGAAGAAGCAGCTCCTTTCTGAAAAGGAATACCTCTCATATGTTGAGAAGTACGGCGATGATTTCAAGGCTGAAATGGGTGCTGAGGCTATAAAGAAGCTTCTCAATGAGTATGATCCTGCCAGATATGATACACAGAAGAACAGACTCATCGAGACTGGTAAGATCAATATCGGCAGCAGCCACGTTGAATGTTTCAACAATCCTCTTGAGTGTGAGTGTGAGGAATGCGCTAAGTTTGCTGAGCTCACTGACATTGAGTGGAAAAATAATATCGAAATAGTATCTGATGATCTCAAGAATGAGCTTGTTGGACTTCCTTCAGGACAGAAGAAGGTTAAGCTCCTGAAGAGACTTCAGATAATAGAGGCATTCCGTCTCTCAGGAAATAAGCCTGAGTGGATGGTTCTCGATGTAGTACCTGTAATCCCGCCAGATCTCCGTCCTATGATCATGCTCGACGGCGGACGTTACGCTACATCAGACCTTAATGACCTTTACAGACGTGTTATCAACAGAAATAACCGTCTTAAGAGAATGCTTGAACTTGATGCTCCTGATATCATTGTAAGAAATGAGAAGCGTATGCTTCAGGAAGCCGTTGACGCACTTATCGACAACGGCAGACATGGCAGAGCTGTTACAGGTCCAAGTAACCGTGCTCTTAAGTCACTTTCTGATATGCTCAAGGGTAAGCAGGGACGTTTCCGTCAGAACCTTCTCGGTAAGCGTGTTGACTACTCCGGACGTTCTGTTATCGTAGTAGGACCGGAGCTGAAGATGTATCAGTGTGGTCTTCCTAAGGAAATGGCTCTTGAGCTTTTCAAGCCTTTCGTATTAAAGAGACTTGTTGACAAGAAGGCAATTGCTAATATCAAGTCAGCAAGAAAACTCATAGACCGTGCCGACAACAAGGTATGGGATGCTCTTGAGGATGTAATCAAGGATCATCCTGTAATGCTCAACCGTGCTCCTACGCTCCACCGTCTTGGTATCCAGGCATTCGAGCCGATACTTGTTGAAGGACGTGCAATCAAGCTCCACCCGCTCGTATGTTCTGCGTTCAACGCTGACTTCGATGGTGACCAGATGGCTGTACATCTTCCGCTTTCAGCAGAAGCTCAGGCAGAAGCACGTTTCCTCATGCTTGCTGCTAACAACCTGCTCAAACCTTCAGACGGTAAGCCTGTTGCTGTTCCTTCACAGGATATGGTACTTGGTTCTTACTATCTGACAATGGATAAGCCTGGCGAGCCTGGTGAAGGCAAGGTATTCCGTGATGTTAACGAGGCACTCATGGCTTATTATGAGCATGATGTTTCACTCCATGCTAATATCAAGGTAAAGATCACTAAGGATATCGGCGACAAGAAGGTATCCAAGATCATTGATGCAACTGTTGGCCGTCTTATCTTCAACGAGAATATTCCTCAGAATCTTGGCTACGTTGACAGAACAAATTCTGACAAGCAGTTCGATCTCGAGGTTGCATTCCTCGTTGGTAAAAAGCAGCTTTCTGATATTATCGAGCGCTGCATAAAGATTCATGGCACAACAACTACTTCCGAAGTACTTGACCGTATCAAGGCTCTCGGATATAAATACTCCACAAGAGCAGCTCTTACCGTTGCCGTTTGTGATGCTTCAATTCCTCCTCAGAAGAAGGAGATCCTCTCCAGAGCTGATGAAGAAGTTGCACGTATCACAGAGGATTATGAGTATGGATACATCTCCGCTGAGGAGAAGTCCAAGCAGGTAATCGAACTCTGGACAAATACCAATGATGAGGTTACAGCTGCACTGAAGGCGAACTTCGACCGTTACAATCCTATCTGGATGATGGCTGACTCCGGTGCCCGTGGTTCTATCTCTCAGATCCGTCAGCTCGCTGGTATGCGTGGACTTATCGCTAATACTTCCGGTGCTGTTATCGAGATCCCGATCAGAGCTAACTACCGTGAAGGTCTTAACATCCTCGAGTACTTCATCGCTTCTCGTGGTGCTCGTAAGGGACTTGCTGATACAGCTCTCCGTACTGCTGACTCTGGTTACCTGACACGTCGTCTTGTTGATGTATCTCAGGACGTTATCATCCGTGAGGAAGACTGTGGTACTACAGACGGTATCGAGGTTTATGAGATCAAGAACGGAAACGAAATCGTTGAGCCTTTCGCAGAGCGTCTTGTTGGCAGATTCCTTTCTGAGGATCTCCGTGACGAGGCAGGAGAACTCATCGTTTCCAAGAATAAGCTCATCAATGATGCTGATGCAAAGAAGATCATTGATGCAGGCGTTGAGAGAATTACTATCCGTTCCGTACTCAACTGTAGAGCAAGAAACGGTGTGTGCGCTAAGTGCTATGGTGCTAACCTTGCATTCAATAATGTTGTATCAGTCGGTGAGGCTGTCGGCGTAATCGCAGCTCAGTCAATCGGTGAACCTGGTACACAGCTTACCATGAGAACCTTCCATACCGGTGGTGTTGCTTCTGCAGACGCTGAAGATATCACACAGGGTCTTCCACGTGTTGAGGAACTCTTCGAGAGCAGACGTCCTAAGGGTGCTGCTATCCTTTCTAAGATCGCTGGTAGAATCACTATTGAAGAGGTTAAGACAACCCGTAATATCATTGTAACTAACGATGAGACAGGTGAGAGCGAAAGCTACATGATTCCTTACAACCTCAAGATCCGTGTTCAGGAAGGTGAGCAGATCACCAAGGGAACACGTCTCACTGAAGGTAATATTTATCCTGCTGATATTCTTAATATCCTTGGAATTCACGACGTTCAGAACTACATCATCAATGAAGTTCAGAAGGTTTACCGTTTACAGGGTGTTGATATCAACGATAAGCACATCGAAGTTATCGTTCGTCAGATGCTCCGTAAGGTTAAGGTTGAGGATTCTGGCAGCAGTTATCTGCTTCCTGGTAATCTTGTTGACCGCAAGGAGATCGATGCTATCAATGAGGAACTTCAGGCACGTATTGATTCAGGTGAGTATGATGTACAGCTTGTACAGGTTACTCCAGTGCTTCAGGGTATCACAAAGGCATCTTCTAACTCTGACAGCTTTATGTCCGCAGCTTCATTCCAGGAGACTACTAAGGCTCTTACAGATGCTGCTATCAGAGGCAAGAGCGATAAGCTCCTTGGTCTTAAGGAAAATGTTATCATCGGTAAGCTTATTCCTGCAGGTACAGGTATGGACTGCTACAGTCACGTTAAGGTCGTTAAGAACGAGGCTTACGGTGAGCATAATACCGCAATTAATAACAACGGCATAGTATAAAATAATATCCCCGGCATAAGGAAAAATCCATTATGTCGGGGATAGCTTTAAAGGTGAAAAAGAATGAAGTATACATATAAACCAAGAATGGTCTGCGCGCAGCAGATTAGTTTCAATATTGAAGGTAATGTTATTACAGATGTTTCTTTCCTCGGTGGATGCAATGGCAATCTGAAAGCTGTTTCAAAGCTTGTTGATGGAATGACAGTTGAAGAGATAGAGGCAAAGCTCAAGGGCAATACCTGCGGAGCTCGTCCTACATCATGCGCAGATCAGCTCTGCCTTGCTATCCGCGAGGCTTATGATAAGTCGAAGGCGTAATAATATGATACGCGAGATAACGAGAAATGATCTCAGGGGGCTGCTCGAACTGTATACTTACCTCCACGAGAAGGAAGTTCCCGAGATAGATGACAAGGTGCTAGGGATATGGGAGACCATCCTTGCCGATCCAAATCATCATATCATAGTTGCTGAGGAAGATGGAAAGATTGTATCTTCTTGTGTTTGCGTTATCATACCGAATCTGACTCGCGGTCTAAGACCACATGCTTTCGTTGAAAATGTTGTTACGCACAGTGAATACCGAAAAAGAGGACTGGCAACAGCATGTCTTGATTATGCAAAAGAAATAGCCGAGCGCGAAGGATGCTATAAACTTTTGCTTGCAACTGGTTCAAAAGAAGAAAGCACACTCAGATTTTATGAGCGTGCTGGATATAACAGAACTGATAAAACAGCTTTTACTCAGTGGCTTTGAAAAAAGGGGATACCTGCAGTTTATTGCTTAAAACTGCGGATATCCCCATATATTATTATACTTCAGACAAATAGTTCTCTATCGGATCATCATAAGCCGGCATTCCCCTGTCACCGATCATGAAAGATATTGAGCGCTGACAGTTGGTAATAACATTCTCAACTGCATTTCCACCATATTCTCCATCTCGTGTCCAAGTTATTTCTTCGCCGCTTAAAGACGTGAATGTGACTTTACTGGTACGGAAGAATTTGATGTAATCCTTGTCTATCTCAACTGAAATATTGAGAAGAGATGAGACTATCTGTTGTAGCTGGATAATGTTTGAAGGCTTTTTAATCAGTGTAACCTCAAAAACACCATCATCAAGATAGAAGTCGTTCATTGAAAGAAGACCGGCGACAGATGCGGAATTAGTAACCATTCCGAAAATATAGTCACCTTCAACTACATTACCATCATATTCTATGCGCATATGCTTTGAACGAAGAGTTGGAAGCTGAGTCATACCATTAAGAACATATGAAATATGCCCGAAAATATTCTTGACTTGCTGTGATGTTTCATAAGCTACACTTGTGAATGCTCCGAACGCGACAATATATGAGAAGTAGTCGTCGTTGAAGCTTCCAATGTCACAGGGAGTTGGGGTACCGTCTGTTATCCATTTTACCGCGTCCATAGTGTTTTTTGGAATTCCAAGACTGCGTGCGAAGTCATTTGTTGAGCCAGCAGGGAGATATCCTATCGGAACTCTGTTGTGGCTCTTCATAATACCCTGAAGGCACTGGCTTAGAGTACCGTCTCCTCCAGCACAAACAACAAGATCAAATCCGTTTTCACAAGCGTAATTTGCTGATTCTGCAGCATCTGTTCCGCTTTGTGTGATATGCACTGTAACCTCAAAGTGTGCTTTATTAAATTCGGATATTATCTCGCCGAGTTTGTCACCGATGGTGGCGCGTCCCGCGAGTAGATTTACAATAAAGTATAGTTTCTGCATAATATTGCCACCCTATAGATGATTATATTTTAATTATAGCTTGAATCTGCCTATTTTTCAATAGAAAAATAATAATTAAAAGATAAAAATTAATAGAAAAAGCTTGACTTATGTTAGCTCTGGTGGTATAATAATAAAGCTGAATCACTCAGCATATATTGGGGTGTCGCCAAGTGGTAAGGCAGCGGACTCTGACTCCGTTATTTCGAGGGTTCAAATCCTTCCACCCCAACCAAGCGCATATGCGCTTTGTAAATCGCGTTTCATTTTTGAAGCGCGATTTTTTTATTGCTTTTCATTTTTTGATATTATTTGTTTAAATTGTCATATTGACAGCTATGACATTTCAGTGTATAATTGTATACAATCATACAGCAATACAAATATACATATGGAGAGGATCAGAAATGAAACATAGAAAGCCTAATATCAGTCTGAGCCAAAGCACAAATCTGCTGGATTTTGATACCTATGAGTATGAATTACAGGAGGTTGAGCGTCCAGAGCTGTTCCGTGAATTATTCCCTTATACAGAAGTTCCGAAGGTGGCTTACAACTACCGTCATGTGCCGATGAATATGCCTGATGAAATATTTATCACTGACACAACGTTCCGCGATGGTCAGCAATCGCGTGCACCTTATACTTCCGCACAGATAGTGGATATCTACAAAATGCTGCACCGTCTTGGCGGTAAGAATGGAATAATAAGGCAGACTGAATTTTTTGTTTATTCAAAGAACGATCGTGATGCACTGGAGCAGTGTATGGATCTTGGGTATGAGTTTCCTGAGATAACAACGTGGATACGCGCTAGCAAGAAGGACTTTGAACTCGTGAAGAATATCGGAATCAAGGAAACAGGTATTCTCGTTTCGTGCTCTGATTACCATATATTCAATAAAATGGGCCTTAACAGGCGTCAGGCTCTTGATAAATATCTTGGAATCGTTAAAGATTGCATATCTGCAGGACTGCGTCCGCGATGCCATTTTGAAGATATAACCCGTGCGGATTTCTATGGCTTTGTCGTGCCTTTTGCGATCGAGCTAAGGAAGCTGGCTGAGGAAAGTGGTGTTCCAATAAAAATACGTGCATGCGATACAATGGGATATGGTATCCCTTACCCCGGAGTTGCTCTGCCTAGAAGCGTTTCAGGAATCATATATGGATTGCAGCATTACGCTGGTTTTTCAAGCGATATGCTTGAATGGCACGGCCATAATGATTTCTACAAAGGAGTAACGAATGCGGCAACTGCTTGGCTTTACGGTGCCGGAGCTGTCAACTGTTCACTTCTCGGAATAGGAGAGCGTACAGGCAATGTGCCGCTTGAAGCTATGGTATTTGAGTATGCTTCCCTTAAAGGAACTCTAAACGGAATGGATACATCAGTCATTACCGAGATAGCAGATTACATCGTCAACGAGACTAATTATGATTTGCCGTCTATGACTCCTTTTGTCGGCAAAAGCTTTAATGTTACCCGCGCAGGCATACACGCTGACGGATTAATGAAAGATGAGGAAATATACAATATTTTCGATACATCTAAATTGCTAAACAGACCTCCGCTAGTGGCAGTCAGTGCTTCATCTGGACTCGCAGGAATTGCGTGCTGGATAAATAATTTCTACAGACTTTCTGGAGAACAGTGCATCGATAAGAAGAATCCTGCTGTGGCAAAAATAAAAGAATGGATAGATAAAGAATACGAAGGTGGACGTATTACGGTTATCAGCGATAATGAGCTGGAAAAGATTACTGAAAAATATATGCCTGAAATAGCAAGGAGGAATTGAAATGCTGCTGGAAACAGATGATCGTTCATTGCGGATAAGAGTTTTCAATGCGATAGAAAATGCCATTCTTGACGGAGAATACAAGGACGGCGACAACCTGAATGAGCTCAGGCTCTCGAAAGAATTGGGTGTCAGCCGTACACCGGTGCGTGAAGCTCTGATGCAGCTTGAACTTGAGGGGCTAGTGAAGAATGTCCCGAATAAAGGGGCAGTCGTTATTGGAGTTACAGAGCAGGATATACACGATATCTACGAGATAAGAATTCGTATTGAGGGACTTGCAGCACGGCTCTGTGCTGAGAGCATTACTGATGATGAGCTTCGTGCCCTTTCACAGATAGTTGATCTGCAGGAGTTCTATCTGCTGAAAAATGATACTGAGCAGATATGGAAGCTTGACGGAGATTTCCATAAGATAATTTATGACGCATCAAGAAGTCGTCCGCTGCGTTTTACTCTTTCAAACTTTCACAACTACATCAAAAAAGCCCGTGACATTTCAGTTCAGACCGAGGGAAGAGCTGAAAAGACCGTTGCTGAGCATCGTGCAATACTTGATGCTATAAAAGAGCATAATGGTAATCTTGCTGAACAGCTTACGGCAAAGCATATTTCAAATGCAGAGGATAATCTGTTCGACAATGCAATGAAAGAAGCTTAGTCAGCTAGAAAAACGTAAGTTCATGTCAAGATATTATAAAACTTAATTTTCAAGTGAAGTGTGATTGATAAAAAAGGCAACAGGTGATATATTTTTAAAGGCATTTTATCGCATCAGGAGAGGAGCGTGTAGATGGAGAATGCATAATGTAAATGCAAAAACATTGTTATCATCCAAGAACGGTATGAACATTTACCGCGGCTGTACTCATGGCTGTATCTATTGCGACAGCAGAAGTAAATGCTATCAGTTTGTGCATGACTTCGAAGACATTGAGATAAAGCAGAATTCGCCTGAAATGCTGGAAAAGGCTTTGCGTTCGAGACGGAAACTCTGCATGATAGGAACAGGTTCGATGAGTGATCCGTATATGCCGATTGAACGTGAATTACAATATATGCGTCGATGTCTGGAAATAATAGACAGGTACGGATTTGGTGCAACAGTTATCACAAAATCTGACCTTGTACTGCGGGATCTTGATTTGCTATTAAGTATTAATGCGAAGGCGAAAGCAGTCGTTCAGATGACGCTTACTACATATGATGAGAGTTTATGCCGTATACTTGAGCCGCACGTATGCACCACAAAACGACGATATGAGGTGCTTTGTAAGCTGCGTGACAATGGCATTCCAACGGTAGTATGGTTAACTCCGATACTGCCATATATAAATGATACATGCGAAAACCTTACAGGTATCCTTGATTATTGCATCAGTGCAGGTGTGAAAGGTATTATTTGTTTTGGTATGGGAATGACTCTGCGTGAGGGAAACCGTGAATATTATTTTGATGCTCTTGACAGACATTTTCCAGGGCTTTCGGATAAGTACCATAGGGAGTTCGGCGATTCCTATATAGTCGAGAGTCCGAATAACTCAGAACTTATGAAGCTTTTTCACTCAATCTGTGAAAAGAATGATATCATTCATGATAATGAGAGTATATTTTCATATCTTAGTGAACTGCCAGAGAAGTATGAGCAACTTTCGTTTTTCTGATATTGACTATGCATTATTTATAAAAATGAATGATGAACGCATCATTGTCCATTTTAATTGTATCACCTTTTCAACAAGCTCACGCAAATGCGTGGGCTTGTTTCTTGACAGTCGGCTTAGTGTTCTTTAAAAAGAATAGTATATTTAATTCAAGTTATAATTAACTAACTAATATTTAGATACTCATCAAAATAAATATTGACAAGAGAATTTTTCTGTGATATATTATATTTAGACGGATATCAAAATACACCGTCTTATATTTGAATTTTTATTTAGATGATATTCTAAATACTTTAGGGAGGAATTAGTATGACGGAACTCAGAGAATATTTACCACTTATTATTCCGCTTATTATCGTGCAGTTTTCGCTGCTTGGTTACACGCTTTTTCATATTATTACTCATAAGACATACAAGCGAGGTAACAGAATGCTATGGCTAATAATCGTGCTGGTGCTAATGAATTTCATTGGCCCTATACTATACCTGATATTTGGTAAGGAAGAGGAGTGACAGCTATGAATGTTCTTGAAGTAAAGAATATTTCCAAAAGCTTCGGGAGCAAAAAAGTTTTAGACGGTGTTAGTTTTTCTGTACCTGAAAACTGCGTTTTCGGCTTCATCGGGAGAAACGGCGCAGGCAAGACCACTACTATGCGCGCTATTCTCGGACTTCTTGAGCTTGATAGCGGTGAAATAGATGTTTGTGGAGAGAAAGTGACATATGGCAGTACTCCCCAAAGTGGATGTATAGGTTATCTTCCTGATGTTCCTGAGTTTTATGGCTATATGAATGCGTGCGAGTATCTTGAATTGTGTGGTAGTATAACAGGTATTGACAGAGCTGCTTTGAAGTCGCGTATTTCTGAAATGCTTGAACTTGTTGGACTTGATAAGGAAAAACATCGTATAGGAGGATATTCGCGTGGCATGAAGCAGCGCCTTGGCATAGCCCAGGCTCTCATAAACCGTCCGAAACTTCTAATCTGCGATGAGCCAACTTCCGCCCTTGATCCTGTTGGCAGAAAAGATATTCTTGACATAATAGGTGCAGCAAAGGAAAAAACATCAGTCGTATTCTCAACACATATTTTATCGGATGTTGAAAGAGTGTGCAGCAAAGTTGCTTTACTTGAAGGTGGAAAAATTGCTTTTTCAGGCAGCATTGACAGTCTTCGTGAAATTAAGAAAGGTTCAGCTCTTGAACTTACTCTGACTTGTCCTGAGGATTGTGAAAAAGTGGTTTCTGTATTTAAGCAGGCAACAGTATCTGAAGGAATGATCGTCTTTCAAAATGCTACAGACAAGGACTGCGCAGAACTAATGTCTTATCTTGCAGCACAGATGATACCTATTAATCGTCTCGAAAGGCATGAAGTTGACCAGGAAGATCTTTTCATGGAGGTGATAAGCAAATGAGAGGCTTTACCGCATTTATTGAAAAGGAATTTCGTGAGCTTATCAGAACAAAGAGAATGATGATACTGCTGATAGTATTCATTGCTGTTGGCATTTTAAATCCAGCAACCGCTAAACTCACGCCTAAGTTATTGGAAATGGAAGCTGATTCATTGGCTTCTATGGGCATGACAGTAAATGAGATTAGCATAACTGCCCTTGATTCATGGGTTCAGTTTGCGAAGAATACGCCTATTGTACTTATTGTAACTCTTATTATTTTCAGTGGTATATATACATCTGAATACACAAAAGGAACACTTATTCCATTGCTTACAAAAGGCCTTTCCAGAAGTAGTGTAGTGCTGTCGAAATATGTAGTTATGTTTGTCGCATGGAGTATTGGAATTTGGCTATGTTTTGGAATAACTTATTTCTATGGTGACTTCTATTGGGATAATTCGGTTGTTAAAGGGGTGGTTTTTGCAGGCTTCTGCTTGTGGCTGTTTGGAGTTATGATGGTAAGCAGTATAGTGTTTTTCTCATCTATTGCATCTTCCGCCGGACAGGTGATACTTGGAGCAGGAGGATTATATTTTGTTATGATGATAGCAGGTATTTCCAAAAAAGTATCAGAGTACCTGCCTACAAAACTTCTCGCTATAGGTTCATTGTACACTGGTGAACTAGTTCCTTCCGATTATAAAATACCAGCTATTATAGCAGCCATTATTTCTGTCAACTTTGTAATTGCAGCATTTCCTCTTACACATAAGAGACAGATATAGGCAAGGAACTGTATGTTTTTGAATAGGCGGAATTTTTACATCAATCTTTTTTGAATGATTCCAAATCAAAAAGGAAACGGCATCGTCCTGATTATTGATCCGGGAAGATGCCGTTTCATAGTTATACTTATCCGTTTGTTTTTTTGTATCTTGCCATAAGTGACATCAGATCATATTTGCACATTTCAGGTTTTGTTTCCATGAGCTTTTGCTGAGTAACAAGGCATGGATTTCGTCTGAACTTGTCGCTTCGTTCTCCTGGTCGCCAACCAATTGAAGCCATGTAGCAACACCAACGGCGGTGTTCGAGAGAAGCAAGATTATATGCAAAGCTGTCTTTTTTTAATGCTTCGAGCAGTTCTTCTTCTGAACCGATCATCTGCCATGCTGAGCCAGTATATTTCATTATGGAACCATTTCTTCCGATAAGGCTTTCTAGTTTTGTTGTAAGATCCTCATTATTTTCTGATGCGAGTTTAGGGAGGATATCATCTTTAACTTCGTCATGATAAGCTGCAGCCTTGCTTGAGGAGCGACGGAAGAGACGCAGACGGTTCCATTCCTGTTCAGGATCCTCGTCAGAATTATTGGCAGTTCCTTCTTCGTCTGCAGTGATGAGTGCTATGTTATTGTAGAAGTGATTGTACTCTTTAGCGCTTCGGTCAATAGCTCGGTTAATAATCATTTCAAGTGTTATCACGACACTTCTGTCATCAATAAGACTTACGTCGGCAAGTGCACTGTTTTCTGCTGAAATATATCCTGCAAGTCTTCTGTCAGTGTCCATACGCATCAGGATCGGAAGCTTCAGGTTATTTTCCGAGAATAGTTCTTCTAACTGCATTGCGCAGTTTACAGATAAATCAATATTTTCAAGTGCTATGACCGCATATGTATATGGATCAGTTTTTATTTTGCTGCGGATAAGATCATAAAAGTTGTTATGAGAAACATTGAGTTCGTGAAAGACTATTTCAAGTACTCCGTCTGCTACTGAGCTTTTAAGTGTAACCCTGTCATCAGAAATATCGAAGGATTCCGGATTAAGCTGATTCAGGAAAACAGCTTTTTTTGCCTTGATACTGCAGTCGAAGACATCGATGGTGATGCGGTTGCTTTCGTGAACGACTCCAAGGTTCATAGCTTGTAAAACTGCCTGCTGTCCAAGCTGACCAAAGCCAGCCACGAGTAGATGAACGGTCCAGTCTTTCAGTGGAATATCAGTGCCATTATAGAATGTGTGAAGTGGGTGGTCAGAGTACATTTTATGTATCTGCATTTCAGGCAGACCAACAAGTTCGAGATCAAAGAGCACATCAGTTCCGGCAGCACTGTTGTAGTATTCAGCTATGAGTCTGCCTATACCTTCCTCTTCGCATCTGCATGATACTTTAGTTCCTGTCGCAAGTTTGATCTTGCATTCATTGTCGTTTTCATTAAGTTTGAACAGCTGTAACAGTGAGAAGTTGCGAATTGAAGAGTTTTCAAAGAGAATAATGTTTTCTGCGCTTTCAATATGCGTCTTTGCAAGAATAGAGGAAAGCTCGGTATCTTTTGCTTTCAATACATCTGCGGAGTGAACAATATACCCCGATTTGTTCAAGCGGTATATTTCCTCACTGTTAATGGTTTCTGCAGTAACAATATGAACACACACTTTCTTTGGATTGAAAGTGTTGTTTTTTAGCATTGACTGGATATCGTTGTTGTATCCGAATACCACGATATGTCTGCAGTTTTTGTTCCTCCGGAAGAAGATTATGAAACGAAGAATCTTTTCCAGGAACTTGTATATGAAAGAAATCGTGCAGTAAGGTGCGGTGAATACTGCAATGCAGTATGCATAGCCTATGCCTTTATTCAGCGGAGAAGGATCATTCTTTATAAAGGCAACAGTATCTTTTATTGTTACAGAAGCTTTGAATCCGAAGGCATTGATACTGTTCTGCAGCACAAGCAGTAACTTGAAGAAGGTTTCATAGTTCTGATAGTACCTAAGTCCCTGAGCCGTTGCTATCAGGAACGACAGCAACGCTAGCAGGAATATCAGCCGTGTGGTTCTTTTTCGGCTTTTGTTATTATTCATTTAACGTTTCCTTTCACGCTTCTCCGAGAGCAGCGAGGTATTTCTTGGCTGCGTCAAGAAGCTGCTGAGTGGAGTATATCGGGAAATATCCAGCTTTGTTGCTGGTCGGATCAGCTATGAAAACTATATCACGATCAGCCGGGGCAGCAGCGAAATTGTCTATTCTGAAACGGTTGACAAATCTACTGTTATCAATGAGCCACGCCTGAGATCCGTTCCAGATTGCAAATACGCGGTTAGTATCTGATGATGGCTTTATTTCAAACTTGCCTGCGTCGGAACTGTCAGCTTCACGGATGTTGTTCTCAATTTCATGAGTAAAGTCTAGGCGGCAGCTTCTGCCTGTAAATCCTTCGTTGCTCATTTCATATATTCGTGAGTCACGACAGAGAACTGCGAAAGTGTCTTCGCTTAACGGAGCTACTGATATCGGTTCCTGGCTTGTTTCATCAAGAGAAACTGTTGTTTGGAGCTTGCCTGAAGATGCATCAAATAATGATACTGTACGATTGCTGAAGAATACTCCCACAGTATTGCTGTTCTGCCAGAAGATGCGCTTCACCTCAAGACCTGAGTCTGTTGAAAGATCAAAATCAAGAGTTAGGTGCTGATTAATACTGAAGTCGTGAATAATAAGTGCAGTTTTGTTTTCCTCATTGTTGAACTGAGCATATAGTGCAACTCTGTTATCGGATACGGCGAACAGCTGGTTTATTATCTGCTTGTCTAATGAATAGGAAGCATTATCAAATGTTGCCCAGGAAGTGAACTTCCCATTTCCTTCAACAAACACGATATTATTTTCTGAATCAGAAAGATAGAAGACTCCTTTGTCAGTGGAAGTCATCGTGACGCTTGAACGCTTTGTTGATGGAGCATCGCTGATTTCGTTGAATGTACCGTTCTTAACATCTATGCACATTGTTGTATCATCAAGAGAAGAAGTTCCATCTGCCTGTCTTGATTTCGCATTAACAATGAGCTTGTCATTACCGATAAATGCTGCGCCGTTAACCTCATAACCCTGAAGATCAGATACTTCATTTAGTTTTTTGTTTCCGACATCATATATGTACAGGTGCGGGACCAGCTTGCTGCTTCCGTTGTATTCTCCGTTAGGGTAATATGTTGAAGATACAGCTGCATAATTTCCGTTACTTGATACTGCAAGGACTTTGCGGCTGTACATGTATTCACCTGTGTCAATATCAGTATACATCGGATTCTGGTCAACATACTGGATATATGCAGTATTGGAATAGTTCTCAGCTGTAACGTATCTGCCACAGCTGTAGCTGCAGAGCGACAAAGCTGTATTCATCTGCTGAACTCTGAAAGCAGCATAGTCGGATGTATTGCTGGAGGCAAGCTGATTCAGACTAACAACATATTCGCTGCCGCTTTTTACAGTAAACATAATGAGTCCGTTACGTGTAAATGAAGCATCGATAATCTCATCATCAAGCGGTATGGATCTGATGATTTCTCCGTTTTCATAATTTATCAGGGAGAGCGTGCGCTTTGTAATTATTGCGAGAACATCTGATTTATATCCTGAATCTGCAGAAGGCAAAAAGAATATTCTGCCTTCACTCATGTAGTTAACAGGTAATTCTGTTTTCCACTTTTCCTCCTTGAGGTCTTTGTCATATCGGCTGAAGTAAGTCCTGAGATCAAAAGCAAGAACGCTGCAGGATGTTATAATCGGGTCATCACCTATGAACTGTGTTGTAACAGAACGTACTCCTCCGGGGTTAGGAGCTTCTGCGGATACTTCACTTTTAAGTTCGATATCGTGATCTTTTATTTCATAAGCTCTTACAGTAATATCATTGTCATTGTATATGTATATAACTCCATCTTTAACTGTTTGTATTTTATTATTCACGAAAAATCCAAAAGATGAACCTGAAGCGGAAGTTATCTTAACAGTGTCAACTTCATTACCTGTTTCTCGATCGAGTATCTCCAGGTACATATCATTTCCCATAAATGATAATCCGCTGGGCATGACAGTCTTGTTCTGATAAGGACGGAGAATATACTGATCATCAAAAATAATATCATTGTAAATGAATGCTTTTTCAGAAGGAGCTACTTTCCATTTTATCTCTCCGGTTGCTCCATCAAGGCACCAGAGAGTGCTGTCAGAATTATATATATATACATCGCCGCCGGTTCCTGGTTCTTCATCCTCTACAGAATGGACGAAGTCAGTATATATTTTGTTGAAAACTGAACTGTTCTCGTAAAAAACACTGCTTGGAGTTGCTGTGGAATTGAAATATGTGCCTGTTTTGTCATCGCTGATGTCAAAGTACGCGGTTAGTTCGTTGGAGCTTCCGCCGTTTGCTGAAGCGAATTCACTGTCTGATGCTAAAATCTTCTTTATTAGTTTTCCGTTTTCAGCGTCCCAGAAGTATATTCCTTTGGCATCCTGTGTTACTATAGATCTTCCTCCACCCATAAATGAGAGCTTTTCAACTGAGCATTCATGTTTCAGGGAAAGCTGAGGAACAATCTGGCTGGGAGAAAACATTCCAAGTTCTCGTGAAAGCGCGTATTCAGCTTCAGGAAGTACAGGCTTGTCTTCTCCGTCTTTGGGCAGAGCTGCCACTGCTTTCTGAATAGCTGGAATAAGGCTGTTTTCTTTGTAAAGATTTTCAGATTCTACTGCCAGGTGACCAGCATTTTCGATAAGCAGATCACTGTTTTTCTGCGCTATCTGTTCATTCTGTTCTTTGATCTGACTGTTCTGTTTCTTTATCTGTACGTTTTTACCGCTTATGGTAACAGCAGAAGCTACACTGATAACAGTTATCAGCGAAAGGATTGCTGAAACTCCGCCGAATATCCTTCTTCTTTTAGCGGCTTCACGACGTTTTTCACGCTGGAACAGATCGTTGAAGTCGCATCCGAGAAGAGGAGCTGCTATACGAAGATATTCAGTGTTGAGTTTCTTCATTGATTCCTTGAGAGTGTCAGCTTTTATATTTGCAGCAAGGGGCTCAACTTCAACTTTTACCTTAACTTCCTCACCTTTTTCGTTAGTGGTGGTCATCTCGGTATAAGTGAGTTCTTCTGGGAATGACTCCTGGGGTTCTCCGCTTACGAGAAGAGTTATGATATTCTTGTTAGTGTTGTCGTGAAGCTCACGGAAACGTGAAAGTTCCTGCATGCACCACTTTGATTCTGTATACTTAGGTGAGCATATGACTATGAGATACTCAGAGGTTTCAATTGCGTTTTTAATGTCTTCACTTAGATCACTGCTTGACTGAAGTTCTGATACATCGCGGAAGATTCGCCAGTTCTCCTTGGTCTTGCCGATATTCTTCGGCGGCTTATAGCTTTCAAGAAGTTTCTGAAGCTTTTCAGCGGCCTGCATATCAGGCTCAAGATGACGGTAGCTTATGAAGGCTTTGTATTTGTATTCCATGTCTTATCTCCTTAGTGTAAAAATATACATACACGATAATTCTATCACATTATTAAGGAAATAGCAAGAGAAAACGACCGTTTTATCATAAAACTTCAACTACCGCAGTATATCTTCCAAATGTGAAAAATATCTATTAGGAAGAATGACCAAAGGGTTGACATATATGACGATAAAGGCTATAATTGGATATATCAGATGCATGTGATAACATCTGAATGACAGATCAGAAAAATACTGATAAGGAGTTAGTATGATATATACAGTTACATTCAATCCGGCGATTGATTATGTGGTACACACGAATGAACTCAGAACAGGCGGAGTCAACAGATCTGCCTACGAGGAAATATATATAGGTGGTAAGGGTATTAATGTTTCAGCAGTTCTTGCTGAACTTGGCGTTCAGTCTATCGTTCTTGGATTCACAGCCGGATTTACCGGAATAGCTATAGAGCGCGGTGTATGTTCTATGGGGATAGAAGCTGATTTCGTAAGGCTTAAGAGCGGAAATTCACGTATTAATGTCAAGATAAAAACTGATGCGGAAACAGAGCTTAACGGACAGGGACCAGAAATAGATGAGCGAGCTATAGACGAATTATTCACGAAGATCGATCGTCTTTCTGAAGGAGATACGCTTATCCTTGCCGGAAGTATCCCAAGCAGTCTGCCTTCTGATATCTATGAGAAGATACTTGGCCGGATTGAAGGAAAAGGTATATGTACTGTTGTTGATGCGACAGGAGAACTCCTTTTGAATGTGCTTAAATACAAGCCATTCCTTATTAAGCCAAATAATTTTGAGCTGGAGGAAATGTTCGGGGTTAAACTACAGAATGAAGAAGAGACGGTCTCATACGCCAAAAAACTTCAGGAAATGGGCGCACAGAATGTACTCGTTTCAATGGCCGAAAAAGGCGCTGTTCTCCTTGATGAAAATGGTGTGATTCACAAGGCGGGAGCATGTTCCGGAGAACTGAGAAACTCGGTTGGAGCCGGAGATTCAATGCTGGCCGGATTTGTTGCAGGTCTTCCTAACGGAAGTGAATATGCACTTAAGCTAGGTACTGCGTGCGGTGGAGCTACAGTCTTTTCAGACTGGCTTGCTAAAAAGCCGCTTATAGATGAACTTATGACGCAGCTACAGGAAGAAACAACGTGAAATATTTCAGAAAAACTGAAAAATCGCTTGCATTTTAACTCCTGCTATGCTATAATATTTTTTGCTGGGGAGCTTGTGTTACAGGCTGAGAGGAAGGTAAAACCTTCGACCTGATACCTGATTTGGATAATGCCAACGTAGGGAGCTGAACAAAGTGATTTTGCGGCAGCTGCTTATAGCTGCCTTTTTTGTTGGGAGGAATGAAGAATGCTGACTATAAATGGCAGAGAGTATGACCTTAACGGAAAGACTGTTTCGGAAGCGCTTGCTGAACTGGGGTATGGTGAACAGCGCGTGGCCGTTGAACTCAATGAATCGATTGTTCCGAAGGATCAGTACAATTCAACAGTTCTTTATGAAGGTGACCATCTTGAAGTAGTTCGTTTTGTCGGAGGCGGCTGATATGGCAGTACCAACAAGGGAAGAAATGTACCATGCGCTTGAAGAACGTCATGGCGTGGAGCTCCAGCGAAAGCTTGCGTCAGCAGGTGTTGCGGTGTGCGGATTAGGGGGATTAGGTTCGAATATAGCTATTCATCTAGCCCGTGCCGGAGTTGGAAGGCTTCATATCCTTGACTTTGATCGTGTGGACATCTCGAACCTTAATCGTCAGCAGTATTTCCCGGAACAGCTTGGAGAATACAAGTCGGACGCTCTTTATGATACACTTAAGCGTATTGCGCCTTATTGTGATATACGACGCGACTGTGTTAAACTTACAGAGGATATTATTCCTGAGCTGTTATGTAATGATGATATTATCTGTGAAGCATTCGACAAAGCTGATCAGAAAGCAATGCTTGTTAATACAGTTCTTGAGAAACTTCCTGACAAGTATCTTGTTTCGGGTTCAGGAATGGCGGGCATTTCGTCTGCGAATAGTATTATAACACGCAGAGTTTCCCGGCATTTTTATATTTGCGGAGACAGTGAGAGTGATGTTGCGGACGGACTTGGTCTTGTTTCTGCAAGAGTTGCGGTCTGCGCAGCGCATGAGGCGCATATGGTGATACGTATAATTGCTGAAGAATATGATGTTTAGGAGAAGAATAGAATATGAAAGATGATAAGCTTATCATAGGCGGAAAAGAATTCCATTCAAGATTCATCCTTGGTTCAGGAAAGTATTCACTTAGTCTTATTGAGGCAGCAGTAAACTATGCAGGTGCTGAAATGATAACACTTGCAGTACGTCGTGCGAATACTGCAGAGAGTGAGAATATTCTCGACTATATTCCAAAGGGAGTGACACTGCTTCCGAATACTTCCGGAGCAAGAAATGCGGAGGAAGCTGTGCGTATAGCACGTCTTGCCCGTGAACTCGGATGCGGGGATTTTGTAAAGATAGAGATAATGCGAGATACAAAGTATCTCCTTCCTGATAATCAGGAAACCATTAAGGCAACAGAAATACTTGCAAAAGAAGGATTTGTTGTAATGCCTTATATGTATCCTGATCTTAACGCAGCACGTGATCTTGTAAATGCCGGTGCCGCATCAGTAATGCCGCTTGCTTCACCTATCGGTTCGAACAAGGGACTTGCGACCCGTGACTTTATCCAGATACTCATTGATGAGATAGATCTTCCGATAATCGTTGACGCAGGAATAGGCAGACCTTCCCAGGCTTGCGAGGCTATGGAGATGGGCGCTGCTGCAGTAATGTCAAATACAGCGCTTGCAACAGCAGGAAATCTTCCTGTGATGGCAGAAGCGTTCAAACAGGCCATAGAAGCAGGAAGAAAAGCATATCTTGCCGGTCTCGGACGTGTGCTTACACGTGGAGCTTCACCTTCTGATACTCTCACAGGATTTCTGCACGACTGATAAAGCGACAGTTATGAAAAATAGTAGGAATTGTTCGAAAAAAGACCTGATATATTCAGACATCTGCTGTTTCTGCAACATTTCAACTTGTATACTGATGACTGTTGCGACCGGATTAATAATAGCCCTGATTACTAAAAGGATAATCTATTCTCTCTTTATTTGTCCGGTGATATTCTGGGGGTATGCCTGGATAGAGCAGCATTATATCTCCGAATATATAAATGGATTTATAGGGAAAATAATGAAGATAGATATTGAATAAAAGGAAAGTAATACAGATGGACAATAATTATTTTGTAGATTCAGATAAGCTTTCAGAATCTGCACTTGAAAAGAAACATCGTCTCGAGAATGATCCGACATCGCGTACCAACCATATGGAATATATGGAAGGAATGGAACAGATCAGTTCTGATATTCGTGAGCGTGTGATCTCTGAGATGCAGGGGTTTGATTACAGCAAATATACTCCTGCGGATGTGCTTCGCGCACTGAGGCATGACACGTGTTCAGTTGAGGACTTCAAGGCACTCCTTTCACCGGCTGCGGAGCCGTTCCTTGAACAGATGGCTGAAAAAGCGCGACTTGAAACACAGAAGCATTTCGGAAATACTGTATATCTGTTCACACCGCTTTATATTGCCAATTATTGTGAAAATTACTGTGTATACTGTGGATTCAACTGCTATAATGACATACGTCGAATGAAGCTTAACATGGAGCAGATTGAGCATGAGATGAAAGTTATCTCTGAAAGCGGAATGGAGGAGATACTTATACTGACAGGTGAGAGTCGTGCTCAGAGCAGTGTGGAATACATTGGTGAAGCATGCAAGCTTGCCCGAAAGTATTTCAGACTTGTGGGAATTGAGATATATCCTGTAAATACTGATGAGTACCGTTATCTCCATGAGTGCGGAGTCGACTATGTTACAGTATTCCAGGAGACATATGACAGTGACCGGTATGAGCAGCTTCATCTGCTTGGCCATAAGCGTGTGTTCCCGTATCGTTTTGATGCACAGGAGCGTGCTCTGATGGCAGGAATGAGGGGCATAGCATGTTCTGCGCTCCTCGGACTTTCTGACTTCCGAAAGGATGCACTTGCAAGCGCGCTTCATGTATATTACCTCCAGCGAAAGTATCCGCATGCAGAGATATCACTGTCATGCCCGAGACTTCGTCCGATAGTCAATAACGAGAAGATAAATCCTCTGGATGTACATGAAAAACAGCTTTGCCAGGTGCTTTGTGCGTACAGGATATTCTTACCTTTCTGCGGTATTACTGTATCATCGCGTGAGAGCGAGAGCTTCAGAAATGGTATCGTAAAGATCGCAGCGACAAAGATATCAGCCGGAGTATCAACTGGTATCGGTGATCATGAAAGCAAGTACACGGGAAAAGAAAATGATGAAGCCGGCGATGAACAGTTTGAGATAAACGATGGCAGAAGTCTTAAGAAGATGTATGATGATATGTCTGGTGAGGGGCGTCAGCCAGTGCTGAATGATTATTTGTATGTGTAAGATTATTTGTGTAACAAACCGAAGCCTGTGCAAAGATGATTTTTTTACAAGGCTTAAAATGATAGCTGCTGCAAAGCCTGCAGGAATTGTGGTAAGAGAAAAAGACCTGATGATTGAAGACTATGAAGTTTTTTTTGAACGATCAGTCAGTATATGTAATGAATATGAGGTTCCATGCATTGCTCATAGTTTTCATGATATTGCAATGGAGTTCAACAAAAAATCAATACATGTTCCGCTACATGTATTGAGTGATTTTTCTACTGTTATCAAGTCAAACTTTGATGTGATTGGAGCTTCCTGTCATTCTGTGGAAGATGCTCTTGAAGCACAGAAGTTAGGGGCAACATATATTACAGCTGGCCATGTTTTTGAAACTGACTGTAAAAAAGGACTTCCGCCTCGGGGACTTGATTTTCTTCGTGAAGTATGCAGTGCAGTGAACATTCCTGTATATGCGATAGGCGGGATCAGTCCTGAAAATTTCAGAACGGTTCTTGATGCAGGGGCAGAGGGAGCCTGTGTAATGAGTGGAATTATGACATGTGATGATCCGAAAGCTTATCTTGACAGATTCAGAGAGGAGATTATCAAATAATGAAATTTGTACCTGAAATGCTCACTCTTTATGCAATAACCGATAACGCCTGTCTGCGTGGGCGAGATCTTGCTGAGCAGGTTGAACTTGCACTTCAGGGAGGAGTAACATGCATACAGCTTCGTGATAAGGAGCTTGCTACTGATGACCTTGTTTCAGAGGCACGCATTTTAATTCCGATTTGTCACAGGTATGGTGTTCCGCTGATAGTCAATGATGACTATCATGCAGCGATGCTAAGCGGAGCTGATGGCGTTCACGTTGGAATAGAGGATGCTCCGGTTGCTGAAATAAGGCGTATTGTGGGGGAAGATTTTATTATCGGTGCTACAGCAAAGACTGTTGAACAGGCTTGCTCAGCTCAGAAAATGGGAGCGGATTATCTTGGCGTAGGTGCTGTTTTCCCATCCCCAACTAAGAAAAATGCTGTTAGAATAACTCCTGAGATCCTTAAAGAAATAGCATCATGTGTTGATATTCCAATCTGTGCTATCGGAGGGATCACTGCTGAAAATGTTTCAGAGATAAACGGATGCGGACAGAAGGGAATTGCGGTAGTATCTGCTGTGTTCGCTTCAGATGATGTCAGATCAGCAGCTGAACTGTTACGGAAAAAAGCGGAGGAGGGTATACAAAAATGTTGAAAGTTGATCCTGAAGCAGAGAGATTTTTCCGTTTTTCTGACTACCAGCGAGAACAGAAGCATACTGCTCTTACTATTGCAGGAAGTGATTCTTCCGGAGGAGCTGGCATACAGGCCGATATAAAAACCATGACCATGAATGGCGTTTTTGCGATGAGTGCTATAACAGCTCTTACAGCACAGAACACTACGGGTGTTACTGGAGTTCTTGATACTCCTCCGGAATTTCTTGCTGCGCAGATCGATGCGGTTTTCAGTGATATCCGTCCTGATGCTGTTAAGATAGGAATGGTTTCGTCTGCTGCTCTTGCCGAGATAATTGCAGACAGACTTAAATACTGGGAAGCGGAAAACATAGTGGTAGATCCAGTCGCTGTTGCGACAAGCGGTTCTTCTCTGAGTTCGGATTCTGCATATGAAGCAGTGAAAAAACTGCTGTTCCCTATTGCTGAGGTCATTACACCGAATATTCCTGAGGCGGAACTGATTTCCGGCATGAAGATCTCTTCAGCAGATGATATGGAAGAAGCGGCCATGGCAATAACGGATGAATACAATTGTGCAACGCTCTGTAAAGGTGGTCATATGATCAATGATGCAAGCGATTTTCTATGCTGTCCGGATGGGACATCATTCTGGTTCGAGGGTAAACGAATCAATAATCCGAATACACATGGAACAGGATGTACGCTGTCGAGTGCGATTGCAGCAGGACTTGCAAAAGGATTTTCGCTTGAGGCTGCGATAAGAAGTGCGAAAGAATACATTTCAGGCGCCCTTGAGTCAATGCTGGATCTTGGAAAGGGCAGCGGTCCGTTGGATCATGCGTTTTTGCTCCGCGGATAATGTCTGTTTGACAAATAAAAAAACGGGAATTATTTCCTGATCATACATAAAAATCAAAATCTGAAAGGAATTATATCAATGAGAGAATACAGCACACAGATGGAAGCAGCAAAGAAGGGGATTATTACACCCGAAATGAAGATAGTAGCAGAGAAGGAGAATATGGATGCTGAGAAGCTTCGCGGCCTTGTTGCTACAGGTGAAGTTGCTATTCCATGCAATATCAATCATAAGTCAATATCTCCGGAGGGAATAGGAAAGGATATGAGAACCAAGATCAATGTCAATCTGGGCATATCCGGAGATAAGAACGATTATGACATGGAAATGGATAAAGTCGACATGGCTATAAAGTTCGGAGCGGAAGCTATCATGGACCTCAGTAACTATGGCAAGACCAATACGTTCCGTAAGGCTCTCGTAGAAAAGTCTCCCGCTATGATCGGAACAGTTCCTATGTATGATGCTATTGGTTATCTTGAGAAGGATCTTCTTGAGATCACAGCCCAGGATTTTCTTAAGGTTGTAAGAGCTCATGCTGAAGAAGGCGTTGACTTCATGACTATCCATGCAGGAATAAATCGCCGTGCTGTTGAAGCATTCATGCGTGACAAGAGAAAGATGAATATAGTTTCGCGCGGAGGATCTCTTCTGTTTGCCTGGATGATGATGACTGGCAATGAGAATCCGTTCTTTGAATACTATGATGATGTACTTGATATACTTCGCGAGTATGATGTAACGATCAGTCTTGGAGACGCACTTCGTCCCGGATGTATTGATGACTCCACAGACGCCGGACAGATAGCAGAACTTATAGAGCTCGGTGCTCTTACAGAGAGAGCATGGGCTAAGGATGTTCAGGTCATGGTTGAGGGACCTGGTCATATGGCTATGAACGAGATAGCAGCAAATATGAAGTTACAGAAGCGCATTTGTCACAATGCTCCATTCTATGTTCTCGGACCGCTTGTTACAGATATTGCTCCTGGTTATGATCATATCACATCAGCTATCGGTGGAGCTATTGCGGCAGCAAATGGTGCGGATTTCCTCTGCTATGTAACTCCTGCGGAACATCTTCGTCTTCCTGATGCAGCTGATGTCAAGGAAGGAATAATGGCCAGCAAGATAGCTGCTCATGCTGCTGATATCGCAAAGGGCATCCCGAACGCAAGAGATATCGACAACAGAATGGCTAAGGCACGTCACGAACTTGACTGGGAAGAAATGTTTAAGATATGTATTGATCCTGACAAGGCAAGAGCATATTATGAGAGCACTCCGGTTTCTGAGCGTCACACCTGCTCCATGTGTGGAAAGATGTGTGCTGTAAGAACGACTAATATGATTCTTAACGGCGAAAAAGTTGAATTCTGCTCAGAGAAGTAAGAGAATCTTATAGAGATTCAATAGTTTATTAAGCAAGGCGAAAAAAGAGGAACGGTTCAAGCGAACAACTTGACCGATCCTCTTTTTATGTATTATTTTTTCAGAATGAATACAGAAATCAGAATAAGTACACAAGCAGAAAGACTAGCAACTACACCTATTGCTGAGAGCACTTTGCTCAGTGTTCCGTATTTCGATTTTTTTCCTATCAGTGGTATTATTCCTGTTAATAATCCGATTACTTCCGGGACAACAAGTACGCCGCATGTTACAAGTCCGACTATACCACATATTATCGATATAATAGAGAGGACAAGTCCGCGTGTTTCGTGCTTGACAAAATTCTCCATTGGTTTGGTGTCTACAAGTTTTGCTGCTGAAGCAACCTTGTTTAGGATTGGCTCGTTTGGCTTTGTTGCCGCAGAAGCTATCTGGTTCAGGAGAGGCGTCTCATCAACTGAAGCAAGATCAGCTTCTGTTGCCATTCTTACCACATTATGTACTGCAGTTCCTGAAGCCTCTGGGTTGAACGACTTGTTCGGCCTTACGTTGAGCTTCTCAATAGTAACGCCATTTTGCTTCGTTGACTCCTTTAGGTCACTCGCGGGAGTGTACTTCGCAGGCTCGGGCTTTGCCTCGGGCTCTGGAACAGTTTTGGGCTTGAGGTCAACAAGGTCTCCATCTAGAATAGGGTCATAGCAGTGTATTGGGTCAAGCACCTCGGTATTTCCGCAGTAAGGGCAGGTGAGCACGCCCTTGTGCCTGTCAACGTCCATAACGCCTGTGCAGCTAGGGCAAGCTGTATTTATCGGGTTTTCCTGACGTTTCTTCTGAAGTTCTTTTATCTCCTCACGGTGTCTCTTGTCAAGGCCTTTTTCCACAAATTCGCGGCGTGTGCGTTCCTCTTCCTGTGCTATAGCACGTTTTGTCTGTTCTTGCTCACGGGCGATTGCTTCCTCTTTTTCAAGAGTACGTTTATGATCTTCGGCGACTTTATTAACAACATTATTTGCTGTACCCATTGCTGTTCCCAAGAGGGAGGCGATAAGCTCATCTTTCATTATGCGATTCCTCCTACATCATGAACTATGAATTTATTATACAGTAAGATCGCTTTGAAGTCAATATTTTAGCTTAACAATACTAAACGTTTACCAGCAAAGAAAAATACTAAATGTACAATCCGCTGTCTTCAGTAGATGTTATCAAAATTACCACCTTAATTATTTATCAATATTGTGTTCATTTACTATTGACAAACAATACATAATGTATTATAATGTAGTTGTGGGATTATATGATCTGATCACTTGATTCTTGGGGGTGTGGTTATGAAAAAGAAGAGCCTGAAAGGTTTTACACTTATAGAAATTATAGTTGTTATTGGAATAATTGGAGTGCTTGCTGCAATACTGATTCCTACAATGATAGGTTATGTAAACAAGTCAAAACGTGCATCAGATGTTTCAAGCGCCAGAGAGATATATATAAAGGTTATAGGTGTCATGTCGGATGAAGATCAAACAGATGCAGCTGATGCATTCTACAATGGAGGCAGCGTTGAGTATTCAAAGTTTGATGATCTCAGTAAGGTGCAATATGATCTTGTAGTTGTATCATATCTTGATGGATTGAGTGGTACTGATGGAAGCGGAAATATATGGACTCCTGTTGATTCTGATCAACAGGAATTCTGTGATGCACTAAACAATAGTCTGGATTTTAAAAATAGCTCAAATGGATCAAAAATCAAGATTAAATCAAAGGATTCCAACATTGGAATAATGAATCGCTGGTTTATTGGTTATAGAAAGAGTGACCCGCAGACAATTGAGATATGGGTTGGAGATGCTAACCTTGGTGCATCATGCGGAACACCTTTGATGTGCCTGTATACACAGATAAACAAATCAAGCAATCCGACAGCAGACGGCTGATGAATAATCAAAAATTGCGGAGTCTCCCTTTGGGAGACTCTTTTTTGCTTAATTTTTCGTAATAACACTACATTTAATTGACATTGAATACAAACTGTGCTATTATAATGTACGGTGAAAATGACAATTTTCCACACGCATTTTAGCCACTTAAGTTGGACTTTTTGCATTTTTGATACTATATTTATAATATTAAAGAGGGACGCAATAAATGAGAAAGCTTATTACAGCTATGGCGGCGGCACTTATTGCGGCTGCTTCAATACCGTTTTTTCCATCAGATGAAACTATAGCTGATGATACTATAAAAATAATGTGTATAGGCGATTCGATAACAGACGGATACGTTCCTGAGTATACAGGGTCTTACCGTAAGTTTATTTACCATGGGCTTAAGGAAAAAGGCTACAGTATTGATATGGTCGGCACTAAGGATGGCGGGTATATTCCAACGTATACAGACAGCATGACTGGCGAAAGTTTTGAGTTTGACAATGAAAATACCGGATACAGCGGATATTCGATAAAGGCATATCCTGGAAGAAACGGTATTCTTGAGACACTCCAGCAGTCGGGGGGGTTGAGTGAAAAAAAGCCGGATATCGTAACACTTCAGATAGGAACGAATAATATAATAGATAACCATGATATGAGTGAGAGCGGAAAAGATCTTGAGGAGCTTATCAGTTATATTCTTGAGAATATTCCGGAGAATTCCGTTCTGTTTGTGACTGGTATTCCTGATCTTGATCCAAACCGTGCGGGCGTATATGACTGGTTCAGCAATTATCGCCACTCAGCGGACTGGCAGACACAGTACGATGACGCTACGGCAGAGGCGAATATACACAAGGCTGTCGCGGAGTATAATACGGTGGTTGAGACTACTGTGAAGAAGTTACAGTCGACGCATAAGAATGTCCGTCCCGCTTATGTGCAGACTGCAATAACCGATGTGAAGAATCAGCTTTTCGATGGTGTCCATCCGAACAATGCCGGTTATGCAGCTATGGGTGCATACTGGAATGACCTCATTGCTAATTATCTTGGAGGCGGAGTTCCGGCTACAACAGAAACTACGGTTACTTCAATTACTACTACTCAAACAACTACAACCATTACCACGACAGATACAGCAACAACTGCGGCGCCAGAAGTAACATATAGGTGCAAGGTGTCTGATCTCGTGATCTTCAGCAGGTATTTGCTCGGTGACAAGGAAGCATTGACAGGCGGAGAAAGCTTTTACAGATATGATTTCTATGATGATGACATTCTCGATATGTATGATTTAGTACTGATGAGAAAGTATCTCATAAATGTAGATTCACAAGCAATATGGTACTGAGACAATAATCCACAAAGTTTTCACATATATTACTATGAGTCATCTTATTTTCAGGTAATACTTTAAGACTATTTTAAGACTGGAAATATATAATAACATCAGAAAATCACGAAAGGAGTTGAATGTGAAGCGGCAGGGACGCCGTCACGTCCCCGAAAAACTGTCGTGTTCACAAACGTATGGCTATAAATTCTTTTGCGAGAAAAGAGATAAAGTTTCTTCTTGATATGCAGCAGTACGAAATGCTCATTGAAGAAATACATAAATATATGGAACCTGATAAATATTGTGTAGGCGGCAAGGAATACGGGATCTATAACATATATTATGATACACCGGATGATTATCTCATTCGCGAATCCCTCTCAAAGCCATATTACAAGGAAAAAATCAGACTCCGCAGTTATTATTCACCTGCGTCTGAGGATTCCCTTGTTTTCCTTGAAATCAAGAAAAAGATCGGAGGCATTGTTACAAAGAGGCGTGTATCAATGACTCTGGGCGAGAGTGCGGAATATCTCGCAACCCGTAAAAAGCCGGTTTCAAAAAAGTACATCACAGGACAGGTATTCAGTGAGCTAGATGCTTTTCTAAATCATTATCCGATACAGCCAAAACAGTATATCAGTTATCAGAGAGAGGCTTTTTTCGGTAAGGATAACAGCGAGTTCAGACTGACTTTTGATAGAAAGATTACTGAGCGCCGGTATGATCTGGGACTTGATTATGCAAGCTATGGCAATCAGATAATAAGAGCTGACCAACGCTTAATGGAGATTAAAGTTGGGGATTCAATGCCGGAATGGCTTATCCGTCGTCTCTCTGAGCTTGGTATTTACAAAACAAGTTTTTCAAAGTATGGAAAGGCTTACACCAATTTTGTAAAGGAA
Source organism: Ruminococcus sp. (assembly GCA_017960805.1). Lineage (GTDB taxonomy): Bacteria > Bacillota > Clostridia > Oscillospirales > Ruminococcaceae > Ruminococcus. The sequence continues at coordinate 10,152 of JAGCYM010000080.1, read as the reverse complement.
CAGACATCAAATAACCAACAGATTTATATTTCGGGAATATCAGTTGTGAAGAATAACATTTTAATGAACAGGAGTGTATGAATATGTTGACAGCAATTAACTTATTCGGAAACATTCTCAACGACATCGACGACGAGTCCAGTATCTTTACAAACAGCTCATCTGATACATCAGTAGGCGCAGGACAGTTTTTCGTATGTGTTGGAGCAGCACTTGTGCTTGGTTTCCTTATCAGTCTTATCTATATCGCGACCCACCGCAAGGAGGGCTATTCACAGAGTTATGTGATGACTGTTATTATGCTTCCTGCAATAATAGCTCTCATCCTCATTCTAATCAATTCCACAGCAGGAGCTCTAACTCTTGCAGGTGCATTCACGCTGGTGCGCTTCCGAAGCGTCGCGGGTGATCCAAAGGATATAGCATATATATTCTATGCTATGGCGACGGGTGTTGCATGCGGTATCGGATACATAGGTTTTGCTTTTGTATTCTTTATCGTTCTTGGCATCATGATGTTTATCCTCACAGAGATTGGATTTGGCGCAAGCAAGGCAAAGAATATGACTCTCAAGATCACAATTCCTGAGAATCTTGATTATCAGGGTGTATTCGATCCTGTACTCAGCAAGTATACAACATTCCACAAGCTCAGAAGAGTTAAGACTACCAATTTTGGTACACTGTTTGAGCTTATCTATTCAGTCGATGTGAATGATGATGTTGATCAGAAGAAATTCATCGACGAGATCCGTGCTCTTAATGGCAATATGACAGTAAATCTTGTATTTTTCAAGTATGATGACAAGATTTACGAGACTTGATAAACCAACCCTCCCCCTTAAATAAATAACCCCTACGATGGAGCTTGTCAGACCTGTTGGGCGGGTCTGACAATTTCCATTATTATAGAATGAAGGAGAATTGCCATGAATTACAGAAAACTTGCAGCCTTTGCGGCTGTCCTTACAATGATCACTTCGGCAGTATCATGCGGAAGCGAGTCGGGTGGCGGAGATCCCGCTGGTACAACTTCTTCTGTTTCAGAAGACGGATCGATAAATCCTGAAAAAGAGTCTGATGGAACAGGAACAACTACTACTTCAAAAAATTCAAGTAAAACGACATCAAAGACAACTGAAAAATCTTCGAGTTCAACAACAGAAAAGGCGGAAGCAGGTACAACATCGAGCGGAACCAGTGCAGGAAGCTCCTCAGGAGGAAACAGTTCAGGCGGTTCAGCAACGACAACAAAGGCAGCTTCGTCTGGCGGGCAGAGTTCACAGGGAACTACTACTTCTGATGATGAAGAAAAGACATATGATGCAGAGATAACTCTTGGATCAACGCCTAAGGTGACAGGAAACAATGTTAAAGTAGATGGATCTGTTGTTACAATCACAGCAGGTGGAGACTATTTATTCACCGGTAGCATTGATAATGGCCAGATCTGTGTTAATACAGGAGAATCCGAGGAAAAAGTAACGGTTGTACTTAACGGCGTAAAGATATCGAACTCATCAGCTCCGGCCATATTTATTGAAGAAGCTAAGAGGTGTACGATCAAGTCAAAAGCTGGTTCAGTAAACTATGTAACTAGTGATGTGGTTAAGAAAGGAGTTCAGGATACAGGTGCTATCTTCTCAAATGATACCGTCAGACTTAAGGGCGGCGGTGAACTCAACATCACAGCTACAGCGTCACATGGCATCAATGCTGATGATGATGTAATTATTGAGAGCGGTACATACATAATAGATTCACGTAAGTCAGGAATTATTGCAAACGACGATGTTACAATAAGTGATGGTGATGTAACTATCATGGGCGGAACCAATGGTGTTAAATCCAAAGGCTCAGTTAATTTCAACGGCGGTACAATACATATTTCAGGCGGAACTAAGGAAGAAAAGCATTCAATATATGCTGTAGCCTTCAATTATACAGGTGGAACAGTATTTGCTTCAGGTAATAAGTTTACTGAACCACAGACTTCAGCAGCACCTTATGTAGGATTTGGTTTCAAAAACGGCGGTTCGGCAGACAGCGAACTTGTATTCTACGTTAACGGCAAGGAGCAGGGAAGACTTACTCCTCATAAAGACTTTATGTCAGCGGTAATGTTTTTACCAGATCTAAGTGTCGGTGATACGGTTTCTCTTACAGTTGACGGTAAGAGTGCCGGAGAGTTTAAGATCTCAGACACTAAGAATGAGTTTACAATCGGATAATATAAGATTTATCAGCCGCAGGGGATAACTTCTGCGGCTGAAATTTATAACTGCGGTACAGGCCTATATCGACAGAATATCATTAGATTTTTTGATTTGTATATACAATTATGCAAATTTTTTTATCAGATTTGAGACGGACTTAGAACAAGGTATGAACATTGAATTTATATTAATAAACTGTTAACGGGAAACAAGTAAAAACATGTTAACAAAAAATTAACAATAAAAATGATGAAAAAGCCGTGAAAAGTGTATTATATTATAGTTGAGTGTATAAATATATATTGTCAAGCAGATTCTTCTGCTATATAATAATAACAGCAATTGAAGAAAATTGGTATTCAGTATCGAGTACCCTCCCCTCTCACGTGCGCGATACTGGATATTAATTCAACTGCTCGCCATAGAAACAGAATTAGTTTTTTGATAAAACTAATCCCTTTCATTTGTAATTTTTTCATGTTTTCTATTCTCAATAACTTATTTTAACTATATCTATGGCTCGGTCCAACAGTGCTAAACGATTTTTATCGTATGGACCGTATTCGCACCTCGAAAGGGGTGCATCTTTTTTACATTTCAAAACTTGCAAACAAAATTATATAATCCGCTTGACAAATTATATATACAGTGATATTATATAAGTGAAGGAGGCGATATTTATGAAACGGAGTGTTTACAGTCTTGTTCTTATGGATGAAGTGATCAAGGCTGTTGATGAGCAAGCGTACAGACTAGGCACCAGTCGTTCAAACCTGATCAATCAGATCCTTGCCGAGAGACTCTCGTGTGTTACACCTGAAATGCGTATGAGGGATATCTTTTCCTGCGTTGAGGAATTCATAGGTGGTGCGATGCAGATACAGCAGCAACGTTCGGCGTCACTTCTGACAATGAGAACGGCTCTGGAATATAAGTATCGGCCGACAATCAGCTATAAGGTGGAACTTGAAAGATCACCCAAAAAGTATCTGGGTACTCTCAGGGTACATATAAGAACGCAAAGTGACAGACTGATTGAATTGTTCAACACTTTCTTCGTTTACAGAGTTCGTGCAGAAAGTGCACAGCTGTCAATAATGGGATGTGATTATCCTGAATGGGAACTGACTTCGGGTAATTTTACGAGACGGCTTCTAAATTCGGGTGAAGTCACAGATGAACAGATAGGTGAGGCTATTGGAAAGTACATTGAAAATCTCAACCTTTCTGTAAAGACATTTTTCACAGACCCGCGAAATTTCGGAGCTGCTGCCCCTGAACTGGAAAGGCGGTACGGACAAATGCTTGAAAAGTATATTGTATAGAAACAAGGTGCATTAATCCTATAGAAAAAGAATAGTATTATTGTATGTAATGAGGACTATACTTGAAAAAAAGTGACGGAATAAAAGAGTTCCGCGAGATAAGGAGGATAAACGTATGAATGCAGAAAAATATACACAGAGAACAGTTGATGCTGTAAGAAAGGCACAGAGTATTGCTGTGATGCAGTCAAATAATGTGATCGAACCTATACACATTTTAGCAGGCCTGATGAAACAGGAAAATGGACTTATCCCTCAGCTTATCAAGAAGATGAACATAGATGCGGACATTTTTGATGGTGAGGTCGATAAGAAGATCAATATGCTTCCGAAAGTTACCGGAAGCGGAAGAAGCAGCAACATCGGATTATCTGCGGAAGCTGATCGTGTACTGACAACTGCAGAGAGTATTGCTGAAAATATGAAAGATGAATTCGTTTCTGTTGAGCATGTTATGCTCTCTCTTATCGAGTGCAAGGACAGAGACGTTGAGAATCTTTTCAGAACTTTCAATATAACACGTGACGGATTTTTGTCAGCACTGATGTCTGTTAGAGGAAATACTCGTGTAACATCAGAGAATCCGGAAGATACTTATGATGTACTGACTAAGTATGGTCAGGAACTTGTGGGACTTGCCCGTAGAAACAAGCTGGATCCGGTCATAGGAAGAGACAGTGAGATACGAAATGTAATTCGAATTCTTTCACGTAAGACAAAAAATAATCCAGTTCTTATAGGTGAACCTGGTGTCGGAAAGACTGCTATAGCTGAAGGACTTGCTCTTCGTATTGTTGCAGGGGATGTTCCAGACAGTCTGAAGGACAGAAAGGTGTTCTCACTGGATATGGGAGCTCTGGTTGCGGGCGCAAAGTATCGCGGCGAATTTGAGGAACGTTTGAAAGCAGTTCTGAATGAGATAAAGAACAGCAACGGACAGATACTATTATTTATAGATGAGCTGCACACAATTGTTGGTGCTGGTAAGACTGACGGAGCTATGGATGCAGGAAATCTGCTTAAGCCTATGCTCGCAAGAGGTGAGCTGCACTGTATAGGTGCAACTACTTTAAATGAGTATCGTCAGTATATTGAAAAAGATCCTGCTCTTGAGAGACGTTTCCAGCCGGTAATGGTTGATGAACCAACAGTTGAGGATACGATCTCAATACTTCGTGGACTTAAGGAGCGTTATGAAGTATTCCATGGTGTAAAAATAAGTGACAATGCACTTATTTCAGCTGCGGTACTTTCAAACAGATATATCACAGACCGTTTCCTTCCTGATAAAGCTATAGATCTAATTGATGAGGCTTGTGCGACAATACGTACTGAGATGGATTCGATGCCGACAGAACTCGATGTTATCTCAAGAAAAATAGTTCAGCTTGAAATTGAAGAAGCTGCACTTAAAAAGGAAAGTGATAATATCTCACAGGAGCATCTTTCAGAGATACAGAAAGAACTGTCTGAACTCCGTGAAAAATTCAATGCGATGAAAGCAAAGTGGGAGAATGAGAAGAAAGATATCTCAGAAGTTCAGAAGCTTCGTGAAGAGCTTGAGGCACTGGGAGGAGAAATTGAAAAGGCAGAAAGAGAATATGATCTGAACAAGGCAGCAGAACTGAAATACGGAAGACTTCCTCAACTGAAAAAACAACTCGAAGAGCTTGAACATAAGGCAGAGGAGGATCTCAAGGGAGAGAGACTGCTGCGCGACAGAGTTACAGAAGATGAAATAGCAAAGATCGTTTGCCGCTGGACAGGCATTCCGGTTGCAAAGCTCATGGAAGGAGAAAAGGAAAAAGTCCTTCACCTTGGCGAGCTTCTTCACAAGCGGGTAATCGGGCAGGATGAAGCGGTTGAAAAAGTAAGTGAGGCAATACTTCGTTCACGTGCTGGAATACAGGCTCCTGACAGACCAATAGGTTCGTTCATGTTCCTTGGCCCTACAGGTGTCGGAAAAACAGAGCTAGCAAAAGCACTTTCAGAAATACTCTTTGATGATGAGAAAAACATCATCCGTATTGATATGAGTGAATACATGGAGAAGTTCAGCGTCAGCAGACTTATTGGAGCGCCTCCCGGATACGTAGGATATGACGAAGGCGGTCAGCTGACTGAGGCGGTTCGCCGTAAACCTTATTCTGTAGTTCTGTTTGATGAGATTGAAAAGGCACATCCGGATGTTTTCAATATACTGCTTCAGGTGCTTGACGACGGACGTATAACTGATTCACAAGGCAGAACTGTAGACTTTAAAAACACAATAATAATTCTGACATCAAATCTTGGAAGTCCGTTCATCCTTGAAGGTATTGATAGTAATGGAAACATTACTGAAGAAGCAAGAGCTAATGTTGAGAATCTGCTCAAAAAGCAGTTCAGACCAGAGTTCCTCAATCGTCTGGATGAAATCATTTTCTATAAGCCACTTGCAAAGGGTGAGATAATGAACATTGTGGACCTAATGCTTGCGGATCTGCAGAAGCGTCTTGATGATAAGCATATACATATTAATGTAAGTGATGAGGCAAAGAATTATATTGTTGACTGTGGATATGATCCTAACTTCGGAGCCAGACCGCTTCGCCGTTTCATACAGAGCAAGGTTGAAACGTTAGTTGCAAAGAAGATGATTCAGTGTGATTTATCAGCAGGTGATACAATAGATGTTGATCTAGTAGACGGAGTTCTTACAGCTGAAAAAGGATGATTGTTCTACAGAAAAAACAGCTAGTTTACGACGTTTGCGAAGCCTTATAACGAAAAATAGCCAAATTCTATGGTCGATTTGGATAAAAAGCAGCCCGCAGATAGCGTAGAATCGGTCGAAATGTCTTTTTTTCGCAAATTCCTTGACAAAACAAGATAAAAGGTATATAATGCATATATAAAAAATATAAATGGAGGATACAGGTATGACAAAAACTGAACTTATCAGTGTTGTTGCTGAAAAGACTGACTTCACAAAGAAGAACGCAGAGGCTGCAGTAAACGCAGTTATCGCTGCTATTACAGATTCACTCGCAAGCGGCGAGAAGGTTTCTATCGTTGGCTTCGGAACATTTGAGGTTCGCGACAGAAAGGCTAAGCAGGTTATCAATCCTCAGACAAAGAAGATGATGACTGCACCTGCATCAAAGGCTCCTGCTTTCAAGGCAGGTCAGGCTCTCAAGAACGCTGTTAATAAGTAATCTAAACGGAGGTAATAATCATGGCTGATGTTAAGAAGACCCCAGAGGCAGTTACAGAGGTAAAGGCACCTGAGAAGGCACCTGAGAAGAAGGTTGTTGAGAAGAAGGCTCCAGTTGCAAAAAAGGCTGCTGCTCCTAAGAAGGCTGCTGCAAAGAAGCCCGCTGCAAAGAAGGCTGCTGCTCCTAAGAAGGAAGCTGCTAAGAAGCCAGCTGCTAAGAAAGCTGCTGCTCCTAAGAAGGCTGCTGCTCCTAAGAAGCCTGCTGCAAAGAAGGTTGCTGCTTCAGAGAACGTTTTCGTTGAGTACCTTGGCGCTCAGATCACTTCTGCTGAACTCATTGCTAGAGCAAAGAAGGCATCTGGTGTTAAGTCTCCCAAGACTGTAAACGTTTACGTTAAGCCTGAGGAGAACAAGGTTTACTTTGTTGTTGACAACAAGGCAGGCAGCTTTGATCTCGTTTGATTAGACTTAATATACTAAGAAGAGAGCTGTGCATTTGAATGATGCACAGCTCTTATAATTTTGCGATAAATAAAAAATCGTTAATAACCAACAGAGCTGCCGTTTTTTAACCGGCAGCTCTGTTTTTAATACTGTATACTAACTCTGTACTGAATAGGTGTCATTCCGACTACCATGCTGAACTGTCTGAGAAAATACTTGCTATCAAGATATCCGCATTTTTCTGAAATCTCAATAACGTTCAGAGTAGTTGTTGATAGATAGTATTTTGCTTTTGCGATTCTTGCGATTATGCAGTCTTTATGGAAACTGATCCCAAAGCACTGTTTGAAAACGCTTCTGAGATAACCAGTGCTTCCAGGGAAAAGATCATGCAACGATTCGCTATCAAATGTTTCAGTCGGACGTGAATATACATAAGTTCGTATCTCAGCCATTTCTCTGTAATGACTGATAATTCTCTTTTCATCAAGTGCTTTTGCCATTACATCAGCTTCGGCAGAACACTTCTCAAATATGTCTTTATATGGTATACCTGAGCACTGCTCACAAACACATACAAATGAATCAGAACCGTAGTATCCCATGTATTTCTTGTGCTGAAGCAATATCGCGGATACACAGTCGGCCAGTAATTCCGGAGGAGCATTTCTCTGTACTACACATATTAGAGTATTGTCGTTTATTCGTCCGCAAATATCATGGTTGCCGCAGAATTCATCGAGCGCACGTGATGCGTCAAGAATGGCTTTTATTCTGTCATCAGTGTTCTCAATGGAAATGCTCTCTTCAGATAGACAGATCCTGAGCATAATAAAGTAGAGTTCTTTATTTCCGTGAAGCACTGCTGAATTATATGACTTCTCCAAACCGGCAGCATTGTACATACCGGTGAGTGTATCACGCTGTTCAGAAAGATTCTGACAGCTTGTAAGGTAGCGGATATCATTTTTCATTCGAAGGAATTCGAGGCATATCGATACTGATTTTATCCAGTTCCGGAAGATATCATCATAGGTGTCCGGACGGTCATATCGTATTATGATATGTCCGAACAATCGCTGGCCGAAGAAAATCGGATTAAAGTAGTATACCGCTGGAACCTGGCAGCGTGAGAATATCTCAGCAAAATCAAATTTGTGGGCTTCAAACGGAGTATTATCTAACCACGGCATAACATCACGACATGTCATAATATCTGATGTTTCAGCAGAAGGATCATACCAGTTAGACTGCAGGCATAGTATGACATTGTATGCATCACGGATCAGCCAGTGGAATTTTCCGAGGATCTCAACAAATTCGTCCAGATTTTTGCTTTCTGTGATCTCCTGATCAAGCGAGCTGAAAAGATTCCATGCTTCAAAGTCACTTTTTACCTTAACATTATCGAGTTCTTCAAAGTATTTTTCTAGATCTTTTCCACAAGGGCAGCTGTCGCCGTAAATGAAGCTTCCTTTGGGAGGAATGAACTCAGGTTCTTCAATTCCTTCAAGTCTGTCATGTATTATCTCAACTGCACATCTACCAATATCAGAACGATTTCGCTGATATGTCGTGAGCAGGGGATAATGCATGAGCCTTTTGTTGATGTATTCGTATCCGACAACTGAAACGTCTTCAGGAACACGTATACCGTGACGTCTGAATTCATCCAAGAGGCCATAAGCCATATAGTCGTTTGCACATGTGATTGCCTGAGGTAAAGGCAAGAAACCATTAATATACTTCTTTGCAAGCTCCTCACCTGAGGTCATCCAGAAATCACCGTAATGGATCTTCTTTTCATTAACCTTTATGCCATGCTTGCGAAGTGAACGCTTATAACCCTCTGCGCGCTTACGAGAGAGTTCAAGATAATCGTAGCCTGACAGATAATCAATATCCGTCAGTCCGTGTTTATCAATAAGATGGTCTACTATTGTTTCTGTGTCATTCTCGTCACTTGTATTGATAAATGTAAACTTAGAATCTGTAAATTCTTCAAGATGGGCTCCAAGGACGATCATCGGAATGTCCTTAGTGAGCATTGATTTAGCGATCGCTTCTCTTATTTCCTCATTTACAAATGATTCAGAAATAAGTATCATCGCAGATATCTGTTCTGATTGGACAAGTTCGTAGATTTTGTTCTCGCATTCAAGAGAATTGATACTTATATTAGGATTGTATATGTTTGAGAGCACAGCAGTATCATAGCCGTACTCCTGCGCCTTTTCGATGATGCCAAAAAGTATCTGCCTTTGTTCGATACTATTAGCTTCTGCGGAAACGACGCAAATGATCGGTCGCTTTGGTTTATTCATTTTTGACCTCCTGGTCGATTGTCCGCCAATTGCGGAACGTCATCCCTTTTAGTCACATTATTTAATCACGGATTGTTCACTTGAATCGTCATAAATGAATGTGACTATACTTATTATATAATATATGAAGTAATGTGTCAATACTTTTTTGATATAAAAGCTTAATATGTCAGCCTTTTTGTCCACCTTTCCTACACATTGTGGGTTTACCGGGTGCGATTGTTAACGTATAATGAACTTATAATATATAAAATGCAATTAATATGCAGTATAATAAGTCAGGGAAAAGGGAAAATTTAAGGAGGAAATCTATCATGAGCAAGATTAGAACAGTGAAGTCTGTACTTGCTGGCATCTGCGCAGGAACTATGGCGTTTTCTGCGGCTTCTGTGATGCCAACAGGTACATTCACCAAGGAACTTGACGCAAATGCGGCAGGTGCATGCACAATCAACACAACCAAGACATATCAGCGTATCCAGGGCTTCGGCGGTATGAACCACCCAGAGTGGCAGAGCTACAACGCTCAGAACGGAGCTCCCGGAGACATGACAGCAGCTCAGGTCCAGACAGCATTCGGTAACGGTGCCAACGAACTTGGTCTTACAGTACTTCGTATCTTCGTAAGCGATCAGCAGAATGCATGG
>JAGCYM010000079.1 GCA_017960805.1 Ruminococcus sp. | reverse complement strand
TCCGAATGTGCGTAACAGGCCTTTGCCTGTTGATGTGTAAGCTTGTAAATACTATCACCTTCTTTCAGTTATTTTTTTCTGAAAGATTAGAAAGGTACATCTCCGTCACTCAGAATCTCCTCAAACTCGTTGAGATTGCCATAAGACATTGGATCAATGCCAGCTGCGAGCTGATCAGGCGTCTGATATGCATTGCCCATATTAGCAAGAGATGCAGCAAACGGTTCATTGTTATTGTTCTTGTCCATAAGCTTGTCGTCCGGAATCGTGAAGTTTCCAGTTCTGATGCTCTCGATGCTACGAGGAAATCTACACTTAGTAGCGAACTTATATGTACCTTCCTTTGTCTTGAACTCCTCACGGCCGAATACTCCGCCGAACATCTTGCCTTTAAGGCTCAGCTCGTCCCAGTTCCAGGTATAACCTTCATTTGACTTCTCAACGGAAGTGATAAAACGCTTGAATGCTGTCTTTGTGTAACCATCCTTCTCGGATCCGTCGTCCTTCGGGATGAAAACATCGAAGATACCGCTCCACTTTGCGTTTGAATTGGTTGCCTTAGCAGCCTTGAAACGTGTGCTGTAAAATCCAGCATACTGCTCATTATTAACGATATCAAATGCCACCTTCATAATCTCACAGTTGTTGAACTGCTCAACCTTAGCTCCGATAATCTGCAGCTCATAACCGCCTGGCTCGATGCTTGCACCGCCTTCAAAAACCTGAATGCTGTCATAATCTTTAAACTTCTTTATCATTTTTTATTCCTCCTCAAAAGCTTCAAGAGCCTTAATAACCTCTGTAATATCGTTTGGTATCTCATCTTGCTCAAACAGTCCCATAGGAGACTTTGCTGTGCTGTTCTTTGCATGTGTTTCAAAAACATACTCGCCGTCTTTGCATTTAGCTATCAGAACCGTTGTGAACTTGCTTTCGAGACATATTTTTTCCAGCTTCTTGCCGCTGGTCTTTATCCTTGTGAACAAATATCCTGAATCATCACGCTCGGTCTGAGTGTGAGCCATGAATATGATTGTCAGGTCAGGCCTGAGCATATATGCAACATCAACGATGCGCCAGATACACTGCGCCAGATCCTGCCACTTGTCAAATCCTTTTTCCTTCATGCGTCTCATCTCGTCAGCTACCATAATGCTGCCTATGGTGTCGATTACTATTGTTTTGATATCAGAACGTTTCTGAGCAACGCCTATCAGATAAGCATATATCTGCTCAGGATCATCACAGCAATAATAATTCTTATTGTCTGTGTTATACTGCTTCTTCCAGCCCTTCCATGAAAGGCCCTTCTTATCAGCGTCGAAGATGTAAGTTGTCTTCGGATCCAGATTCCTTAAGGACGTCGTTTTTCCACTACCGGATTCACCGGCTACACATATCACTCTGCTCATTTCTATACTCCTTTTCTTCAAATGTCAGGGGACAATACACTCCAATATATTTCTCTGGGTAATGCACTACCTGTTTATTCAGCTGACAGGTCTTAGAAGATCTGCCATAGTATGGACACTGATTGCAAGTAATATCTGCTCTCCCCTTATAGTCAACAGGGAATGAAACTTCAATTTCACAGTGTCCGATGATATATGAATCCACACCGTTATCAAAATTCGGCATCAAAATCACCTCTTGCTGCTGTTCTCCTACACTCTGATACACAGTCCTCACAGTATATCTGATCACATATTTCATAATAGATATCCTCTGCATATATCGGATTACCGCATCCGCAGTATGTCAGCGGTTTGTCTTCGTAGTTCGGGCATCTGACGTTGCAGGGGACTTGTCGGCAATATTGGCACATTGTTTTCACCTCAAATATATTTCAAGACATCCCTTGCCATTGCAGCAAGGCTGTCTGCTGTGACGTTTATAGGCTTCCTGTACTCGCCGTAGCTCTGAAGCCATACTATGTATACTGTTTCCTGTCCGTTTTCGTCTACTTCGTATTCCAGTCTTAGTATCTGTTTATCAATTGCCTGAACAAGAATAAGAAGTTCGTGCCTGCAGAATTCATATTTCTGTTCGTGAACTTTATCCATGATTACCTCCTACTGCTGCTTCGGGACAGATGTCTATCAGATCATCACGTACAGCCGATGATTTAACTGTTAAGTCGTCGTTTTTGTACTTACCGAGTAGCGTTCTTACTCTGCGCTCTGTGGATCCGCAGCGCCTGCAGTCACCGTTGAGAGCTCCTAAGGCAAGCATATACACATCTTCCAGTGCTTCATACTTGTGGATGGTTCTATATGTACTTGCTGAGCCTGTACACTGATAGTTTGCTTCAGCTTCTGCCAGTTTCTTGCGTATGCGTTCCAGTTCTTTGGAATACTCAGCATATTTGTTTTTTTCGTATCCGGTCATGTATGCTCCACCTCCCAGTCTTTTATTACATCAATTTCCTTTTCAAATTCAGCTATTTCCATTTCAAGCTCTTCGATACGTTCTTTTCGAGCATTAATCTCGTCAATAAGTTCTCTATAGCCAGCTTCAATAGCTCTCTTGATAGCGGCAGGTATTTTCTCCGGCTCTGGATGCTTGACGGATTCCGGCTTCAGTTTTCCCGTGAGATTCTCAACTATCTTATTAGATTCTTCCTTCTTCAGAAGCTTAGCCTTACCACGTGAACGGCTGAGCCTGTCCAACTTGTAGCCGCCGTGCTCCACAAGTACATTCACGATATCATCTACGGAGCAGGCGTTCAGATCTGCGAGGATGTTCAGCTGCTTACCCTTTTCCTTTGCCTGTCGATATCTTACCACTATTTCATCATTGCTCATGTCCATCATCTTACTCCACACTCCCATATCCAGAAATAATAGAAATCCAACTCAGCCTCTGACTTAACCTTACTCAGGATATCATCCTCACTGGTGAACAGATAACTGTGTCTCTTGCTCAGTTTGCTGAGGATGCGCTGTGCTTTCTCTCTTGGACTTATATACATAACTTAGCCCTCATGATCATCATCAGAACAGTTTCGCATGGAGTCTGTATCTGAATTCGTCTGCCGTCTGTAGTTACGAGCCAGCAATTATCTTCCTGCCTCTGAATCTCCTCGATATCCTTGATATCGATTTCAAACAATACGTCGTCAATGTCTGTAAGTGTTATCATCTCTGAATCTCCTCCTTGTATCACTCTAAATCTTTCCATATGCCCTCCAAAGCTCCTGGCGCTTCATTTTCAGCATTCTGCGTTCGTCAATGTCTCTGTATGCCTTGATCCTGTAAGCGGCTCTCCTTGCGCTTGTGCGTGCGTCTGAGCGACGCTTAAAGTACATCCATATCCTGTACTCATTGTAGATAAGGTATGTTTCAAGTGCTGCGATTGCAACATAATGAAGTAATGTAATCATCTTATCCTCAGCTCCCCTGTAACAAGACTAATGAAATCAACTCTGCAATATTGCGCTATCATGTAAAGATCGTCATAGCTAAATCGCTTCCAGGGCTCTTTCATCCTGTTCGTCCAAGTGTTCATTGATATATCCAGCACTACCGACAACTCGGCGACTGTGAAATTTTTTTGAATCAGTTCTAAATTGTCCTTTAGCCTCTGATGAGCTTTGGCTATCGCCTTGGCCTCGGATGCTGTCATAGTATCACTCCTTTCAGTTCGTAGACATTTTGTCTACCGTGTCAGCAAAAAAAATACTGAGAATTTCGTCACCTGTCAGATTGATAGCTCTTGCCATTCTCTTTATTTCTGATGCACTGAAATCACGTCTGCCCTTAAGCTTGTTCGCAAGTCCGACAGGCGTAAGATGCATTTTTTCAGCAATAGCCTTGCGCTTCATTCCTGACTGTTCGATTTTCTCAGTTAACAATGTGAGGTTTATTCCGTTCAATTTTTTTCACTTCCTTTATCATGTTCTGTAGACGTTTTGTCTACGTACTAACTATAACACATCGTAGGCGTTTTGTCAACACTTGTTTGCAAAAAAATATATTTTTGTTATTATGCACATATATTGCAATTATTTTTGTATAGTTTTTACTTACTTGCTTGTTTTTTAAAATATTGACATTTTGTCTACAAAATGATATAATGGTGTTGAATACGAAGGAGGTGTATTTATATGACAATTGGTGAAAGAATCGCAAAATACCGTGAAGAAAAAGGCTTATCTCAGGAAGAACTTGCAAACCTTCTCGGTTACAAGTCCAGGTCAACGATTCAAAAGGTCGAATCCGGTCAAAGAGATGTACCACGCAAGATGATCGCTCAGCTTTCGATTGTCTTAAATGTGAATCCGCTTGATCTTCTCGGAGAAAATGAAAAAAGCCCCTCACTTAAAACTAAGCGAGAAGCTTTATCCAGTATGCTTGATAATATGTCCGAAAAGGAGATTGACGAATTATACAATAAGCTTAAGTAATTGAGCTTTTATTCTTCCAGTATTCAGCATACCTATCAAATATTTTCAGCAGTTCAAGTATCTTTTCTTCTCTCGACATTTTTCGCACATCCTTTATAAAAATTATCGCTCCGCAGAGGTACGGAGCGACATGAGCACTGATGTCGTAGATCGGATAGTAGTATGACGTATTAGTAAGATGATAGTATTTTTGACACCTAACAGCAAATTCCGTCTTTTGCTGTTCCTCTATGCACTAAGTATATCAGATTAGTATGTATACTTTCAAGCAAGTATCTGGATATTTTGTGTATATTTTTGGTATATTAAGGAGGAAAAACAAATGGAAATTGAAGCAATGAAGAAGCAAACCATCGAGCGACTGAAACGTGTTAAAAAAGAGCAGGAGCTGAGCTATTCAAAAATCATGGACATGCTCAGCAGCAAAGGCTACTATCTGAGCGAACCAACCTTGAAAAAGGTGTTTTCCGAAAACTCTGATACTTATAATTTTAAGTACAGGGACACGATTGCACCACTGGCCGACGTGCTGTTAGACCTCTACGGAGACGCTACAAGTGAAACTGCTTCGGAGGAAGTCAAGCATCTGATCAGGGAGAAGAACAAGATGATTGAGATTCTGCTATACAAGAATGAAGAGCAGAAATCTGACTATGAACGCCGTATCTCACATTTGAAGAAGCAGGTTGAGCGCCTGGAAGCAAATCTGGACTTCCGTGAACGCATGATAGATCGCAAAGATGATGTTGTAAGCAAACTATTAGACAGCATTGCGCATAAGGATGATATCATTGAGAAGTTGCTAAGAAATAAAATAGAGGAGTGATTATATGGATAAAATGAAAAAATGCAAATATTGCCGATCTGAGATTGATGCAAAAGCTAAAGTATGTCCTCATTGTCAAAAAAAGCAAGGCTCCGGCTGCGGCATTATAGTATTCGTGTTTTTTATTATATTTATATTGTTTTTGATTTTTAGCGGAGCTTTGAGCGGAATAATGGACGGATATAAAGACGCTTCTGATAATGCAAAAGTCAGACAAGAAGCACAGCAGTATTCTGAATCCGACTATAAAGCAGCTTGTAAAGCTGTTACTTATGAAGAAATTGCAAGAGATAAAGAAGGCTTAAAAGGTCAAAAAGTCACTTTTACAGGCGAAATTATACAAGCAACATCTGGAACATATCGTATGAATGTTACAAAAGGCGAATATGGTCATTATAGTGATACAATTCTATTCAACATTGATGAGTCTGCTCTGAGTCAAAACATACTCGAAGATGATATTGTTACCATTTGGGGCGAAAGCCAAGGGCAATATACATATGAAACCATAATGGGAAGTCAAGTTACTGTGCCAAGAATAAGTGTAGTTTATATTGAAAATCACGGCAAAGAGAACTGAGGTGATCCTATGGCAAAAGCTAAGCAGCTTCCCTCCGGCTCCTGGCGAGTGCAGGTATATGATAAGGACTTAAAGAAAACTATCTCCTTCACATCAAAGCTGCCAGGTAAAGCCGGTAAGAATGAATCGGAACTCATGGGCCGTGAATACTTGGCAGGGAAGAAGCGGAAGGAAGAGCGAGGAAATACTATCGGAGAAGCCATAGACGAGTATATCAGCCTGAAAGAAAATATCCTGTCACCGACAACTATCTCAGGATATCGAAAATACAGAAAGACAAGCCTTGCAGGCCTGTGTGAGATCTATATCAGCGATCTGACTCAGCAGGATGTACAGGCTTATGTGAATAAGCTGGCTCTTACGATGTCCCCGAAGTCAATACACAACGCACACGGCCTGCTCTCTGCGGTGCTTGGTGTGTATGCTCCGGAACTGCGGCTCAGGACTACGCTGCCGAAGATCCCGAAGAAGATTAAGCATATCCCAGAAGTTGAAGAAGTATGGAGAGCCATATACAAGACTGAGATTGAACTTCCGTGCTTACTTGCTATGTGGTGCTCTCTCAGAATGTCGGAAGTTCGAGGTTTGAAGAAGTCGGATATTGTTGACGGTGTGCTTACTGTTGAAAGAACCATAGTCAATGCTGACAACGAGCATATTGAGAAGGACAGCACGAAAACAATTGAGTCAACTCGTCAGATAGAGCTCCCAGAATACATCATATCGCTTGTTGAGGCGCTTCCGAAGGAGCAGGAATATCTTACCAATATAAAGGACCATGCGCTTTATATGCGATTTGTGCGCCGTCTGGATAAGTGCGGAGTTAAGCACATGAGCTTCCACGATCTCAGACACCTTAACGCTTCTATCATGCTCATGCTCGGCATCCCTGACAAGTATGCTATGGAACGAGGCGGCTGGTCCACAAATAGCACCCTGAAAAACGTATACCAGCACACTTTCAGCGCTGAGCGCAAGGCAGCAGACAAGAAAATCAATGACTATTTTAATGATGTTTTAGAACACATAATTCACACAGAACTTAACACAGCAGGCGAATAAAGGCTATATTTCGTTATTGTGTGATTGTTCGAATCCCACCCACTGCGCCAAATGACAAATCCCGATATACAGCAGATTTTTAATTTTACTGCCGATATATCGGGACTTTTTATGTTTTCTATTCACAAATATTTGTGAATCGAAATCAATTATTTTTGAAGTAAAAACAGCATTTTTTCAAAAAACTTCACACGAAATTTCACACGAATTTACTTCATGTCCTGCATGAGCTTTTCGAGCTTCTTCCTGGACTGCTCATCGGGAGCCTTGTTCATAAGCTCCTCAATCTCAGTACGGAAGTCTTCCTCTGCATCGGCACGGCTGTAGCCTCTCTCGGCATAACGTCCCATGCGATCACGGTTTGCATTTCTGCCTCTGCCGTATGAACCTCTGTTGGAGCTGCCGCCCTCATAAGAGCCTCGGCCTGATGCTCC
>JAGCYM010000078.1 GCA_017960805.1 Ruminococcus sp. | reverse complement strand
TACCACCTGAGTTTCGCAGCCTTACATATTCTCTCGGATGGTGTGCGAAAGCAGTTGACAGTCTGTCAGACAGACTTATATACGATGGCTTTGACAATGACGATTTTATGATCGAGCAGATATATACACTGAATAATGCAGATGTTCTGTTTGACGGTTCGGTCTTGTCAGCTCTTATCAGCTCATGCTGCTTCCTGTATATTGATGTAAATGATAACGGCTACCCACGTATCGAATGCATTGACGGTTCAGAGGCGACAGGCGTTATCGATGCTGTAACAAATATGCTTACTGAGGGATATGCGATTATCGAGCGCGACGAGAACGGCAAGCCATTTATGGAAGCTTATTTCCTGCCACATCGAACTGAGTACTACGAATCAGGAAAGCTGGTTGATGTGCTGGAACATGATGCACCATATCCTTTGCTTGTACCGGTGATAAACAGACCGGACGCCAAGCGCCCCTTCGGACATTCACGTATCTCCCGTGCCTGCATGGATATAGTTCAGAGTGCAGTGAGAACAATGCTCAGAACAGAAGTCGGTGCTGAATTTTTCTCAGTCCCGCAGAAATATGTTGTCGGAATCTCGCAGGATGCAGTGTTTGATAACAGAAAAGCAACACTATCATCTTTTCTGAAATTCACGAAAGACGACGAAGGTAAGAGTCCGACGCTCGGACAGTTCCAGCAGCAGAGCATGGCACCGCATCTGGATCACATGAAAATGCTTGCATCCATGTTTGCAGGTGAAACGGGACTTACACTTGACGATCTCGGTTTCAATACGGGTAATCCTGCAAGCTATGACGCTATCAGAGCAAGCCATGAGCAGCTACGTCTGACTGCGAGAAAAGCACAGCGCACATTCGGTGTCGGTTTTCTCAATGCCGGATATCTCGCCGCCTGTCTCCGTGACAATTTCACATATGACCGCAGCGCATTCGCCAACACCAAAGTATCATGGCAGCCTATCTTCGAGCCTGATGCATCAGCTCTCGGAGCTGTTGGTGACGCAATATACAAGATCAATCAGGCTGTTCCCGACTATATCGGTACAAAGGCACTCCATAGCATGACAGGCCTGGAGAGTGATGCTGAATGAACGCCGAGGATATCAAAAAGCTTGTAGAGCAGAAAATAAGCACTAACCCGAGGCTTCGCACGATTGCAAGGCAAATAGAAAGCGGTACAGCCACATTCAGAGAGACTTCTGAATATTCCCGCATCTTTGCGGAGATAGTCGGTGATGTACTTTCAGAACACGTTCTTTCACTTGAGGATCCGGAGGCGATTGCGAATGAGCTGCTCGGATACGGCTATGAGAATATCAATAGTATTCTTTCGAGGGTACAGGCTGATATCGATAAAAAGAATCGTGTTAACATCCGACCGCAGAAAGCATCCTTTCCACATGAGCGAGCTGAGCAGTTCAGTCATTCACTTACAGATCCTACTGTTCCGGATACGACAATACAGCGCAGAGCAAACAACGGCACGGCAAATATAACGATGTCCTTTCATGATGATTACATGAAGGAGAATGTGAAATTCCGCAGCAATGCAGGCTTGCGCTGTTATATCGACCGACAGACAAACGGCAAGTGCTGTGCGTGGTGTTCGGATATTGCAGGGCGGTATGATTACGGCAATGAGCCGCAGGACGTTTACCGCCGTCACGATAACTGCGATTGCACCGTAACCTATGAAAACGGCAGACAGCGGCAGGATGTGTGGTCAAAGCATACATGGGAAGCACCGAGAAAGATCGAGTACCGAAAGCCTACTGTCATTTCCCGTGAGCAGGCAAGAGCGCTTGAACAGCATAGTCTTGCACAAATACGGGGATTACATTTACCTGCCGCTTTACGAGGAAGTTCTGAAATAGAATTTGATAGGATTGATAATTCAAAACCCATTCCTCAATCTCTTGCCGAAGAATATCGTAATGAATTCGATAGATTTACAGGGATGTTCGGCGAACTTTCAAGTTTAAACGGAATAGATATAGCCCCATATGCTGATGATAAAATATATGGAAGATTTTTCCCCGAAAGCAGAAGAATTGTAATTTATGGTGCAGGCGGAAAAAAAGCCGATTCATTCATAACACAATCGGCGCAGGTACATAAAGAAAGTGGTGAATGGTCAACTGGTTCTAAATACCATTCATTCAGGCATGAACTTGGTCATGCATTGCAAATGGAACATAGTTTAAATGATGATAAATGGAGTGAAAAATTATCTAAAATCGAACAGATTTTTCAATCTTTACAAAATGAGTTGACAGACCTTACTCCGCATGATATAATTGAATTTAAGAAGAAAAAACTTTCTTTATATGGATTTTCAAATGTTGATGAGTTTATTTCAGAATCTATTGCAGAATACTTTCAAAATCCTAAGAAAGCCCGTTCTATTTCCAAAGATGTTGTTTCAATTATTCTTGGGGAGGTGTAAATATGCTTTTATCACATTCAATTGAAATGTATGGTTATGAAAAATCTAATGGAAAGCAATCAATAATTGTCAAAGATGCTCCTGAACACATAAAGCAGGAGGCACGAGAGTTAAACAAAATGATTGAGGAAAAATTCGGAGAAAAAGAGCATTATATCATTGAAGACGACTGTAAGCGTGTAGTGGTATAAATAGTGAATTAAGTTATGATGAAGCTTGCGAATTACTTAGAAATTCAAGCAATATATCTTCTAAAATTAAAGATGAGTTGTATGATTATCGAAGTCAGCACGGAGTATCTGACATAATACATGGATTATCTAAAAGAATGATTACTGGTTGTGCTTATCATCCTTCGCTTGATTACTGGAATGATAAAACGATTCCAGAAGAAGCTTTTGCTCAGCTGTAAATATTAATAAACCGCCCAGCAATGAGCGGTTTTCTTATACCCTTTTGGAAGGTGGTGAGAGAATGGAAGACTGGAAGGACAGGCTGAAAGCTGAGTACGCTCAGACAAAGGAGCGTTATGAAAAGCTGAAAGCATATAACAACAAGAAAGAAATAGAAGCGTGTCTTACGGGTGATGTTGTAATGACACAGGAAGATTATCACAGCAACCGCCTGCTGAAAGAACAGCAGAGTATCATGGGCGAATACCTTCACATACAGGAACTACGTGCAGAGCTTGCACATATTGAACTTTAAGCATTTGCCAAGGACATAAATGTCCCAACCAAATAACAGCAAATATCAATAAATAACATCAAACAGCATTTGCGACCAACAACAATGTCGGCGGCAAGTGTTATTTTTATACCTGAAAGGAGAAAAAGCAATGCCGCAGCCGAGAGCAAGACCAAATCTGCGCCCCGATCACAACGGAACTCAGAGAGCACAGTTTGAATCTAACAAAAAGAAGATATATGCAACTGAGGAACTTTGCGGTATCTGTGGTAAGCCTGTCGATTTCGATTTTAAGTTTCCACATCCGCTTTCTCCCTGCATAGATCATATAATACCCGTGGCAAAGGGCGGCCATCCGTCGGACATAAGCAACTTACAGCTTGCACATATGTGCTGCAACAGGCAGAAGTCCGATAAACTGACGCAAAAACAGGATTTTTCTACAGGAACTGAACTGGTGTCAAACCGTCTGCTGCCACATACATTCGACTGGAAAAATATCTGAGAAAGGAGTAGTCTGAATGAACGACAAGCGTTCAGGCAGACAAACTCCTACAATATCTGTTGTTCTGCCGTACACCGAATCAAAGGGTACGGAGGCAGTCAGCATATATAACAAATCAGGACGAAGCGCACAGCCCTGGCAGGAGCTTATGCTCGAAGATATCATGGCTGTCAATGATGAAGGTCTGTGGGTCCATATGAAGTACGGCTGGTCTATTCCAAGACGAAACGGCAAGTCGGAAATACTCATAATGAAAGCTATGTGGTCTGTAACACATGACCGCAGAGTGCTGTATACCGCTCACAGGACAACTACATCACATAATGCCTGGGAAAAAGTCATCGAACGACTCACTAAGGCAGGATATATTGAAGGTGAAGACTTCAAGACACTGAAACAGTTCGGTCTGGAGCGCATTGAATGGCTTTCAGGTGACGGAGTGATAAACTTCCGAACACGTTCAAGCAAAGGCGGTCTGGGTGAAGGATATGATGATCTTATCATAGACGAAGCTCAGGAGTATACAGCCGATCAGGAAAGTGCCTTGAAATATGTTGTTACCGACAGCAAGAATCCACAGACGCTTATGTGTGGTACACCACCGACGGTAGTCTCTTCCGGTACGGTATTTCTCTCATACCGCAAAGAAGTTCTTTGCGGCAACACCGAAGACTGCGGCTGGGCTGAATGGTCTGTACCTGCACTGACAGATGCACATGATCCCGAACTGTGGTATGAAACCAACCCGTCACTGGGATATATCCTTTCTGAGCGAACGATCCGCTCAGAGCTCGGCGATGATCAGGTCGATGATAACATCCAGCGTCTTGGTCTATGGCTGCGATATAATCAGAAATCAGCTATCACAAAGGAAGAATGGCTCGAATTCAAGCTTAAAATAATACCTGAGCTTGTATCGAATGCAAAGCTATATTTCGGTGTGAAATATTCAAAAATAGGCAGTGTTTCACTTTCTGTAGCAGTTAAAATGGCTGACGGAAATATTTTCATGGAAGCTATCGACTGTCGACCGATAAGAGAAGGTAACGCATGGATCATCGATTATCTCAGAAATAAAAATGTTGATACTGTTGCTATAGACGGTGCAGGGAATCAGACAATCCTGATTGATGATATGAAGAACGCTGAAGTAAAATGCAAGTCAATACTGCCGAAGGTGTCAGAAGTAGTAGCAGCCAACGCTCTATTTGAGCAGAAACTGTTCGAGGGACAGCTCCGGCACATGGGACAGCCTGCACTTACTCAGGCAGCTGCCAATTCAGAACACAGAGCAATAGGCTCAGGCGGAGGATATGGATATACATCCATTCTCGAAGGTGCAGATATTTCTCTGCTTGAATCCGTTTCTCTGGCGGTATGGCTATGTGCTAATGCCAGGGAACGGAAAAAACAAGAAATAACATATTAACCCGACTACGGGGGAAAAGGTAGGAATTTGTCATGTCAGAAGAATTTAAGGTAATTGAAACACAGGAAGCGTTCGATGCCGCTATAAAAACACGTCTCGAACGCAATACACGAACAGTGACCGAAGAGGTCACAAAGAAGTATGAAGGTTACATCTCACCAGACGAAGCCAAAAAGGCAACCGAGCAGATTGAAACTCTTACAAAAGAACTTGAAGCTGGTAAAGCAATAATCGAAGAGCTCACTGCTAAAAACAGCGCTTACGAGATCAACTCGGTAAAAATGAAAATAGCGCAGGAATATGGTTTGCCTTCTGAACTTGCTGATCGTATCAACGGTAGCAATGAAGAGGAAATGAAAAAGGACGCAGAATCCCTTGCAGCATTCATAAAGCCTTCACATCAACCAAGACCACGCTCAACTGAGGGTGGCGATCAGATGTCAGGTGTCGAGGCAGCCTTCTATAAGAAAAATCCCACTCTCAGAAAGGAGTAATTATTTATGGCACATGAATTACAGGAAAGATATTCAGATCTTGTTCTCGCTAAAATGCGTAGCGAGCTTATACTCACAGACGGATTTGTTTTCAATAATGACTACGAAGGAGACCCCAAGGCCGGTGCAGTTAAGATACCGCAGCGTGATACAGAGGTAGCTGTAAGCGATTACGATAAAGCTAACGGTATTACAGCCACTTCAGGTTCAACGGCTTATGTCACACTCCCTATCAGTAAGGATAAAGGTGTAAATGAGGTTATTGACGGCTATGACGCCGAAGGTGTTCCGGATGACCTTATAGCTGATCGTCTTGACAGCGCAGGCTATTCTCTTGCTGCTCAGGTAGATTCAGACGGTGCCTCTGCTCTTCTGTCAGGCGGTACTGTAACAAATCTTGGTTCACTTACATCAGATAATATCTACAACACTATCGTAGATATCAGAACAGCAATGTCAAAAGCTAAAGTTCCGAACGATGGAAGACGCTTTCTGCTCGTAACTCCTGATACTATGGCGCTTGTCCTCAAATCTCCTGAGTTTATTGCAGCTTCAAATCTTGGCGACGACGTGAAGGAAAACGGAATCGTTGGTAAAATTGCAGGTTTCCTTGTAAAGGAATGGAACGACAGCACTGCTAATCTTGCTATGATCGCAGGACATCCCCGATTTGCAACGAGAGTACTTGAATGGCAGGTTCCTGTTCATATTCAGGATCTCAGCGGTTCAGGCAACTACATTGGAGCCTGTGCTGTTCAGGGACGTTCTGTATATGATCATAAGGTACTCAGAAGTGTTGCTATCCGCTGCGTTTACTCTCCCGGTTCTCTTACAGCTTCACTGGCACCTGCAACAGGCGCAGGCAAGAGCGGTAAGACAGTTGCTACAGTAACCGCAGGCAACACAGGTACAACTTATGCATATAAGCTTAACCCGGCCGAGAGAGCTACATACGATGAAACTGCAACAGCTTATGACGGCACAGAGCTTGTTTCAGGAACAACAGGTATATCAGTTTCTGCCGGTGATGTAATTGAGATCGTAAACCTCAACGACAGCAAAGTTATAGCTGTAACCTATCTTACAGTAACCGCTGCTGATATAGCAGAATAATAATATGAGCACAAATTACGCAGCAGTGAGCGATATACTTGCTCTCGGTGTCAGCCTGACACCACAGCAGCAGGCATCTGCGGAGGTTCTTATTGAACAGGCCTCCGCAAAACTGCGTATCACTGCGAAGAAATACGGCAAGGATATAGATGCGATCATAGCAGCTGACAGCGATTACAAAATAGTCGTAAAAAACGTTACAGTACAGGCTGTTATAAGAGCTTTAAACAGTTTATCCGACACTGATCCTGCGGTTTCTCAGACTTCACAGTCCGCTCTCGGCTATAGTGTATCAATGACTTATTTCAACGCAGGACAGTCTTTGTATTTCCTGCGTAATGAGCTAAAAGACTTAGGATTCATGCAGCAGACTTACGGTGCTATGGAGGTGTACAGAGATGATTCAGATGATCAAAGGCACTGATATAACTTTGTTCACCTCTGACGGTACTGAAACAGTCAGCAATGTACTTATAGGTGAGCCGTCAGAAACAGAACTGATGGGATACAAAATTCCTGTTTATACAATAGCCGTACCGAAAACGGATGTACATGACTGGCTGGACAGAAAGGTATATTTCTTCGGAAAAAACTTCCGAACAGTCGGCCACCCTCAGCAGGGTATGGATGAAAACATACCTCTTAGCTGGAATAAAAAAATAAAGGTCGAATTACTCAAAACAAATGGCAGCTGCACAGTCTACGAAAAAGACACGTTCATACGGCATAGTTTCCCTGATGCACTTATATGTGACAACAGGGGCACGCTTACATCAAAAACAGGTGATCAAATAGCTGACGAACTACAAATATACCTTTATGCAGTCAACTGCACAGATAGATATGTTCCGAAAATAGGTGATATCATAGTCGGTGCCGATTGTGCATTCACCTTTGACACAACAACTCAGCAAAAAGCGTCTGAAAGTATGATAACATTCAGAAATTCTTACAATAACTATGCGGTGATCAAGTCAATTCAGCAGAAATACTGTGGAAATCTGCCTGATTTTGAGATAACTGCGAGGTAATCATATGAATCAGCCGGATAATATCAATATAAGTTTTGATAATGTTCGTATGTTTCTTACATGGAGCAGCTCTTTCGGAACATTGCAGACAGCAAGATTCAGTGCTGCACAAGCTTATATTGACAAGGAATGTGTAAAATATATGACACCTTTAGTACCGGTGGCGCTACCCAAGTTTCGAAACGCCGGAAAGCTGCTGAGATCAGTTAAAATAGTATCTGCCGGACGAATATACTATCTTTCAGAACACAGTCGCTACAGCTATTATATACGTTCCAACCACAGACACGGTGGCAATCCCCAAGCAAAACGTATGTGGTTCGAACCAATGAAGCGGCAGTATAAGGGTGCTATACTCAGAGGGGCAGCTGCTATAGCAGGAGGACGTGCAAAATGAACGTTATAGAAGCGGTAAGAGGACTCTTAATGGACTTCCCTAAGATAAACGAAGTTGTCGGAGAAGTACATATTGACTTCACGGATCCGGAGCCTACAAGCTACGGTCTATCTTCTACAGATGATGCTTTAATCAAGGAGGATGTTCTCGGAAATCAGTTAAGACAGCATACCTTCATGCTTTATACTACGTATAGTTCGATGAACGATTATGAAAGATTGTCGAACAGTAGTGTACTAACCGAACTTGGTGTATGGCTCGGACATCAGAAAGGCATTGAAGTTACAACAGAAATAGCCGGAACTGAGTGTATCGGGCATATAACAAGGATATTAGCAGGAAGCGGAATGCTTATTGCTGTTCCGGAAGAAAACGAATTCGAAGGCGTACAGTATCAGTTACAGATTATTGCTGATTATACAGTTACAATAGGAGAGTGAAAAATGCAGATTATAGAATTTGATGAAGGTTATCGCACTTATCAGATCGGCAACGATACCGATCGTGTTATCAAAATAAGACTCGATCCAGATCTTATGACACGTATCAGAGATGTCGAAAACAGAATCAGTGAGCTCGAAGAGAGGATAAAAAACACTTCTCCCGAGGATCTGACTGAGCTCAGTAATGAAGTTAAATCGATATTCAATGATACTTTTGGTGCAGATATAAGTACTCCTGCATTCAACGGAGCGAATGTTTTCACACCTGTTCAAAGCGGTAAGATGCTGTTTCAGTCATTTTTTGAAGCATTTATCCCGGTTCTTGAAGCCGATATCAAGGCTTTGAAGCCAACCGGCCCCCGTCCGGAGGTTACGAAATACCTGAAACATAGCGAAACACATCGAGAATCCATACCAGACATAAGTGAATTAACCCCCGAGGAGAAAAAAGCACTCCTGGAGAAGCTTATATCATGATAGGTCAACTCCCTACAAGCCTTAAAGCCGGTAGTAAAGAATACCCCATTGATAGCGATTTTCGCACAATGCTGAATATATATGCCGCATTCAGTGATCCTGAGCTGACCGACGAGGAGAAATGCTTTATCTGCGTTACACAATTATATGAAGATTTTTCATCAATTCCGCCGGAAGATATTCAAGAGGCGGTAGAAAAGGCTTATTGGTTCGCAGGAGGCGGAGACATTCCCGAGGAGCAGGTCAGCCCTGCCAGAATCATTGACTGGGAGCAGGATGAGCGTATTATCTTTCCGGCGATCAACAAAGTAGCAGGTTTCGAGACAAGAACCAGCACATATATGCATTGGTGGACTTTTCTCGGGCTCTTTGGAGAGATCGGTGAAGGACTGTTGTCACAAGTGCTGCATATACGTCAGAAAAGAGCTAAAGGAAAAAAGCTTGAAAAATGGGAACAGGAATTCTATCATGAGCACAAAGGTATGATAAATATCAAGCGCAAATACACAAAAGAAGAACTTGCAGAGCAGAAAAAGCTTAATGCTCTGCTTGATTAGGAGGAATTATCATGAGCGTAAAAGCTGAAAGAAAATACCTTGCACACTATATTGATGTTAATCCGCTCGGCGATCCTGCAACAGCAGTCACCAACGCAACGGACTATACCCGTATCGGCAAGGATCTTGAGGAATATAACGAGAATCTTAACCCTGATGTAACTACTCAGAAGAATATTCTCGGTGAAAACAACGTAATTCATAACGGTTTCGACGTTAGTTCAGACGTTACTCCGTTCTATGTCCGTCTTGACAGTGATACACCCGAGGCACTTGCAGAAAAACTTATGTATATAGCAAATGAACGTCTTACAGGAACAGGCACGCAGACAACCAAGGTAGATGTACTTGTAGACAGCACAGGAACAGTACTCTGGGCTTATCGTGAAAATATTGTAATCGTCCCGAATTCAGTAGGGGGAGACACATCAGGTGTTCAGGTACCGTTCACCATTTATAACGACGGCAGCAGAACCAAGGGCACATGGGATACTTCGACAAAGACATTTACTCCTGATTCTGAAGATTCAGACGATGATGATGACGATGACGATTAATTAATCGAGCAGGGGGCGGAGAAATCCGTCCCCTTTTTCTGAAAGGAAGTGAGAAGGAATGGCAGCAGACGGTTACTTGAATTTTGATACTCGAATCAATACTCAGGGATTTGAGACTGATACCAAGCGAATAGGCAAAGCCCTAACTAACTTTAAATCACAGCTTCAGGGATTAGGCAAAACCATTCTTGCTGTATTCAGCGTAAGAACCATAGCGGCATTCGGTACAAAACTAATTGAAACTTCCGCTCAGGTCAAAGCTTTAAACGCTCAGTTCGAGCAAACTTTTGGTTCATTACAGACAGCCGCAGAAGAAGCAATGCAAAGAGTTGCTGATGCAAGCGGTATAATGGTAGACCGCCTAAAAGGTGCAGGAACACAGATATACGCATTTGCAAAAGCAAATGGCATGGAATCTGTACAAGCATTGAATATGATGGAAGATGCTTTGCAGGTGGCCGCAGATAGTGCAGCTTATTACGATCGTTCCTTAGAAGAAACTACACAGACACTTCGTTCGTTTCTAAAGGGCGCATATATGAATGACGCAGCTCTCGGAGTTTCAGCTACAGAAACTACAAGAAATGCACAAGCTATGAAGCTGTACGGTAAATCTTTCAAAGATCTGACAGAAGCACAAAAACAGCTTACGCTCCTGCAAATGGTAAAAGATGCAAACGACTTATCCGGAGCAACAGGGCAAGCTGCACGTGAAGCAGAAGGCTGGGAGAATGTTCTCGGAAATCTGAAAGAAACCTGGAAACAATTGATTGCAGTTGTAGGACAACCTGCACTTCACATAGCAGTTGATGTTGTAAAAGAACTTACCGCCGCTTTATCTGTATTACTTGAAAAAGCAAGAGCTGCTGTTAGCGTTCTTAATGAATTGTTCGGATGGGAAGATGTTAGCACAGCAAGCATAGCATCAAATATATCAGAAAGCGTAGACTACCAGGAAGATCTGACGACTGCTGTCGAAGAAACAACTGAGAATCAGAAGAAAAGCCTTGAAATCGAAGAAAACAGTCTGGCGAATTTCGATCAGATAAACACTGTTACAACAAAAACAGCATCAGAGACAGAGCCTGAGACAAGTGCAGAAAAGCCTACAGAGGTAATTCCTGTGAAGGTAGTTCCGTCTGTTGCTGATAAAGAAGTAAACGAAGCTGTTGACACGCTTTCGGACAAGCTTAGTAGTCTCTTGGAGCCCGTAAGGCTTGCATGGGAAGATAATTCCCCTGAATTGATCGCAAACGCAACGAGAGCAGCCGAAACTATCAAAGGATTGTTTGATTCAATAGGTGAAAGCATAGCAGAAGTATGGACAAACGGCAGTGGTGAACGATTCGTCGGCAATATTATTACACTATTTTCAGATGTTCTTGGTATTATCGGTGATATCTCGCTTGCGTTAAAGAATGCTTGGGATGATGGCGACCGTGGTACAACTCTTGTACAGTCATACGTCGACCGGTGGAATTCAATTCTCGAACTGATACACGAAGTATCGAAGTCTTTCAGAGATGCTTGGAACGATGGCACTGGTGAAAAAATATTTGGGAAAATTCTCGATATAATCACTAATATCAATAATATCTGGGTAAATCTCAGGAAACGTTTTACTGAAGCATGGACAGAAAACGAAAGAGGAACAAGAATATTCAGTGCTATTCTTAGCATCATCGACAGTATTCTCGGTACAGTGAAGAAAATAACATCATCGACTGCCGAATGGGCTAAAAAAATCGACTTCGCACCTCTGCTCGACAGTATAGCAGGCTTGCTTGAAGAAATAGAGCCGCTTAGTGACAATATCGGTGACGGCCTTGCCTGGTTCTATGAGAACGTTTTGCTTCCACTTGGAAAATGGACTCTCGAAAAAGCAGTACCAACTTTCCTGAATTTACTGGGCTCAGCAATTAAGTTTGTTAATTCAGTGCTGACTGTTCTTAAACCGGCTGCACAGTATTTCATAGATAAGTTCCTGAAGCCTATTGCAAGCTGGACGGGTGGAGTAATAATCACTGTACTCGGTACGCTAACAGAAGCTCTCAGTAACGTAGCTGACTGGATAACGAAACATCAGGATCTTCTGAGTGGGATGATGACTATAATTCAGGGTGTCACAGGTGCTATAGTAGGATTTTTCACGCAGGGAATAGTCTTAGGCGATGAATTTGCTCAGGTAGGTGAAAAAATCTACAACGTATTTGATACTGTAAAAGAAATTGTCCTTTCGGTGCTAGGAACGATCGGAGAAACGGTAAGGAACTACATCAACAGTGCAGAAGAAATCCTTTCAGAGATAGGGAAGTATATAGAAAATACTTTCAGCACTGTATTTGTATTTCTCTCAGACATATGGAAAAATATCAAAAAAGTATTCTCCGAGGTCGGTGGATGGTTTAAATCTCAGTTTTCAAAGGCGTGGGATAACATAAAAGCTGCTTGGAGTACTGTTGTAAAATGGTTTACCGATATATGGACTAATATCAAGAAGGTATTCTCGGTCGCAAGCAAATGGTTCGGAGAGCAATTTCAAGCCGCATGGGATAATATCGAAAGCATATTCAAAGGCATGGGAACATGGTTCTCGGAACGTTGGAATGATGTAGTAAATGTTTTCACTGTTGTCGGCACATGGTTCGGAGACAGATTCTGTGAAGCATGGAACAATATAACAAACATTTTTAACGGAATATATGGATATTTCTCCGACAGACTCAATGACATACACAACATCTTCGGCAGCATAGGAGACTGGTTCGAGGATAAATTCCGTAATGCCTGGGACAGAGTGAAAAATGTATTCTCAGGAGTCAGAGGTTTCTTTGATGACCTCTGGTCAAGTGTATCCAACGGTGCAAGAGACGGTATAAACTGGGTGATAGAGAAACTGAATAGTCTTATATGGCGTTTGCAAGACGGACTTAACAGTATCGTCAACAGCCTAAATTCAGCTCTTTCTATACATATCCCTGATAATGTTCCGGTAATCGGAGGAACCAGCTTTGAAATGGGACTTCCGAATGTAAGGATACCGTCGATACCATATCTGGCTCAAGGTACATATGTACCTGCAAATTACGGTAATTTCCTTGCAGTACTTGGTGATAACAAGCGAGAGCCTGAAATTGTTTCACCTGTAAGCAGTATAAAAACTGCTGTCCGTGAAGTAATCAAGGAGCAGGGAGGAAGCGACAAGCCTATCACTGTCGTCTGCGTTCTGGACGGAAGAGAGATCGGCAGAGTTGCTGTAAATGCTGTAAACCGTGATAAAGCGCTTAAAGGAGGATAATGCATGAGACCGATAATCAGCACAACTATAGGTAATACGACATATGAGCCCTGCATTGAACCACTAAAGTGCGTTATCACAAGAAGCGATCTGTATTCCGATTCGACAGGCCGCTCGGCTGAGACTGGAACATTAATGCAATATCCGATAAGAACCGGACTTTACTCTATCGAACTTGAATATCTCGGGAACGACCTTGAGATAGAGCAAATTGAAACCATGATAGGTGCTACTAAATTCAGCGTATCCTTTATCTACAATGGAGTTGTAAAAACAGCGATTATGTATCCTTCTGACAGGGTGAATGACACAGAAATAATACTGAACGGCGAAGGGCGGCACAGACTTTCCTTTACGCTTATAGAGGTGTAAATTATGTATCATATTCA
The DNA here is from genome assembly GCA_017960805.1 of Ruminococcus sp. GTDB lineage: Bacteria > Bacillota > Clostridia > Oscillospirales > Ruminococcaceae > Ruminococcus. The sequence continues at coordinate 6,085 of JAGCYM010000078.1, read as the reverse complement.
GGATGAACAGGAATTCCGTGAAGCTCTCTTACATCAGAATCTTCAGCATATCAGCGGAACTATACTGTTTAAAGACGGGACATCTGTTGCATTGAATGATTCAAATCTGCTTGGCTTCCCAAGAATCGACACCCGGATAATAACAGACAGCGAAACATTCAATATATCGGAAATGTACATCGGTACGCTTGAATTTGAATTCTTAACAACAAATATATCGGAAACTCAGCTTCTTGGAGCCGAAGTATCACTACAGGTTCAAGTAGATCTTGATAGTGGGCAAAGGAGCTGGCCTGTTCCGATGGGAGTATGGGATATAGTCTCAGCTCCTGTTCTTACTGATAAATCCAGAAAAATTACAGCATACGACCATATAGCACGGCTTGCAGCTCCTTTAGGTGATTCAAGTGCTTCGGGAACGATATGGTTCAGTCAGGTCATAACACGAATCAGAAACATTGCCGGTATAACCTTTTCCCAATCATTTGATGATCTTAATGCACTTGATCCTGATATACAGGTCAGTGAAATATATCCTGTTTCTTATCATTATGCACCAACCTGTTGGCTTGAAGTACAGTACATAGCTCAGTATCTTGGTTGCTATGTTGTTGCAACCAGAGACGGAAAGATAGAATTCAGAAGATATAATCTGGATACTCCGGTAAAAACCATCACAGCAGACGAGCGCTTTAACGCTCAGGTAGGCGGAGAGGCGTTCTTTGTAAGAGGCTTCGGATATACAGACAAATACGGACGTACTGTCGAGAGCCTTGCACCACAAATGACGGAAAATGAAGCAAAGATCTATATTCCACAGGAGAATGTATTTGCAATCGATGTTGTCGGCGACAACTATGAATCTTACTATCTTAGTCTGTTAAGGCCGCTGAAGGATGAATTTGCAATGAAGGGCTGGTACCCTGGTTACATCGACTATTACGGCGATCCTACGCTGGATGTAGGTGATACAGTGCTTTTAACAGGTGGCGTAGCAGGGCAAGGCTTGAGGAAATTTCTAATATGTCAGAATTCATGGCAGTTCAGAGCGCCACAGACACTTGTTTCAGGAGGAGCTCCAAGAGTAGGAGATACTATTATAGCATCCAGCAGTGGAAGCGGCAACGGTGTATATACCAATACTACGATCACAAAAAATATTATATTGGCTCAGTTCAAAACATATAAAGGAATGTTGTTTGACATACCGAGAACGGCTGCAAAATGTAAATTTGCCGCCTCCGAACAGACAGCAGGGTTCATTACATTTACAATGACCTTGCTCGGAAGCGGAAGCGTAGATATCCTTCTTGATAATATACCGTTATATCCATCCTTTGAATGCTCGGGAACTATATCTGTCACTCTCCCAACAATGATAAATGGTAGTTCGCATACAGCAGAAATACTGATCACCGGTACCGATGAACTGAGTGCAATACAAGGTTCCGTCTGGAGCCAGGATATATCTCCTATAGCGATTACCATCGACGAAAGCGACTGGGAATACGAAACTGATGTACAAAGTTCAACAATCACAGGATATACGGGCTCAGATTCACTACTGTATGTTCCTGATATGCTCGGCCTTAGAAAGGTTATTGCTATAGGAGAAGGAGCAATCGCAGATAATACTGATATTTTGGCTGTTTATATTCCTGATGGAGTAGAGACGATAGAATAAGGCAGGTGGTATTTATAAAAGCTGAAAGAAAATATCTTGCTCATTATATTGATGTTGATCCACTTGAACCTGATAATTCAAGCGGAGAGACTGATTACATCCGCATAGGTAAGGATCTCGAAGAATATACTGATGATCTTCAGCACGACGTTTCCTCAGAAAAAAACATACTCGGAGAGAACAATACTGTCCATAAAGGATTTACTCCGAAATCAGATACCGAATTACTTGTAAGATATAGTAACGGTATTCCGGAAAAACTTGCTGAAAAGCTGATGTATATAGCAAACACAAGAAAAAAGGATGCCGCTACAACGAAAGTCGATGTACTTGTCAATAGCTCAGGGCAGGTGATATGGGCATACCGTGAAAATGTTATAATTGTTCCTAATACTTTCGGTGGTAAAAACTTTGGCATAGTCGTTTCATATTCGATTTTTGCCGACGGTTCGAGAGAGCTTGGAAGCTGGGATGTCACAAATAAAAAATTCGTCCCCGATAATAACAGATTTATTATCATAGACGATCTTATTTATGCGTATTTAGGGAAATCGAACGCTCCTGATATCCCTATTGAGCACAACGGGACTGGGCTGAAAATAATAGGTTCAGAGGTATTTATGGATCGCACAGACATAGTGTCAATAACGATCCCTGACGGAATGGAGGTAATAAGATGAGTATAACAGGAACAGGCACGCAGGCAGATCCGTTCGTAGTAACGACGTATGCCGAACTGCTTGAAAAAGCGCCGCTGGGTTCAGCGAGCGCAATGGTGTATGTGAAGCTTGGAAATGATATCAACGTCCTTGACGAATATCCGAACGGTGATGTTCCTTCTGTGACGCTGGCTGCATATGTTGACGGTGACGGCAAGACTATAAGAAATCTTTACTCGGAAACCGTATCAGACACGAGCGGCATATATGCTCTGACTTCCGGAAGCTTTGTCAACGTAAAATTCAGGAATATCTTCACATACCAACCGGTTTTCAGTTCATCTTCAGCTATAACCTCAGCGAGAAGAGCAGCAGTTCAGGACTGTGAATTTACGGGAGTATGCAATCCGATGTTCTATAAGGCAAGTGGAAGCTGCGCAAGCTTTATACGCTGTTCATTCAATCTCAGTGGAAGCTCTGTCATAACAGCAAGCACTTATCCTCCGCTTATGGTGAACTGTTTTATCAGATTCAGTTCGCCTGCGACAAAGATGTTTCAGTTTACAAATACATCATCGACTCAGAAAAAGATGCTTGACTCTTCGTATATAGAAGCAGATATGTCTGCGCTCAAAGGAATTACCATGAACAGTGATGATACGGCCACGAAGGATGATGCGGTATACATCGACAATTCGGTGCTTGATATAAAAACGGAAGGCGTATTCACTGTCGGTTGTTCAGAAGGAACCAGAGAGATCAGCATATTAAGGGCTTCCCATGCGCCAGATGTCACAGGAACCGCAAATATAGCAGCTGTGGACGATACTCACTGGCTCGATGCAGCATATCTCAGTGGTATCGGCTTCAATATTGAGGTAGAAGAATGAGTGAATTATGGTATATTGAAAGTGGCAGTCTGACACACTCTGACCTGCCTACACCGATAGCAAATGTTATGACAGAGCCGTTTCCGCCCGGTTGGTGGTACATTGAAAACGGACGTCTGACTCATTCTGCTTTGCCTGAACCGCTGAGTACAGGTGCATTCAGCGGCTGCACAAATCTGAGGCAGGTAAGCATACCGAGAAGCGTAAAGTTTATCGGCGCATATGCTTTTGCAGATACGGCATTGACATCGGTACGTATAGCTTCTGACTGTACGTATTCAGCGACAAGCTTTCCTGAAGGCTGCACGATCAGCTTCTACGATTCAGAGGATAGTGGAAATGAGTAAAATAGTACAAATAATCGCCGCCGTGGTATCAGGAACCTGCGGTTTCCTATGGGGGCAATTCGACGGGCTTCTGTATGCGCTGATAGCTTTCATGGCTCTGGACTACCTGTCAGGGGTTATAGTAGCGATCGCTCAGAAGGAGCTTTCCTCAGAGGTCGGATTCCGTGGAATCACTAAAAAGGTACTGATTATGGTGCTCGTGGCCGTGGGACATATACTCGATACTCACGTCCTCGGTAGGGAAGCCGTCTGCCGTTCGGCAGTAATAGGCTTTTATCTGGCAAATGAAGGAATATCCATTTTAGAAAATGCTGCAAGGCTAGGACTGCCGTTGCCTAAAAAGCTGACGGCCGTCCTGAAGCAGCTCAAAGACAAGGAGGATAAAGATGATTGAAATAAGAGATACCGAATATATACGTACCAAAGAGGTTGATGGTACAGTAATAAGCTGTGTACGTGCTGAAATAGACTGTGATACAGCAGATGATCTTCCGGCTGTTGACTGTATCCAAGGCTGTGAGCTTATAGCAGGCTCTATAGCATGGGATATATCAACAGGTGACTTTTACGGATTAGGCTCAGACGGAACATGGAAAAAGCAGAATAGCGGAGGAGGTAGTGGTACAGTGGAGTTCTTTGAGGTTGATATTGAATTTAATGAAAGTAGCTTTTCTATATCTAAAAACTTCGCAGATATAAAAGAAGCTGTACAGAGTGGAAAAATTATATCAGGAGAGTTCACAATCCCTTATACTCAATTTGTATCTACTGTAAGAGGTGGATTTGACGAAAACTTATCATCATTTGATGATAATGGCTGTGTTGTGCTGTATGTTGACCCATTCGATACAGGAGGTAATGCAGTTTTCTTTTCTCTCATTATCACATCTGAGGATGAGGTCTATTTTGCAATGGTAAATGAGTGGAGTACAGCTAATACAAGAGGAAAGAACAACTTTGATTTTGCAAATCTTTTTAAACCAGAAAGCGAAGAAAAGAAGTAATGAGGTGATACTATGGAGTTATACGAAATACTCAAAGCTTCAAAGATGTGTGGGTCTGATGGCGGTGGTGGCGGTGGATTTACACCGACTGATGCACAGCTTGCGGCTATGAACTCAGGCATTACTGCCGAACGACTTGAAACAGATGAAACCAATATTTTATCCATTCAGCAAACCATTGGTGATATAAATTCTGTATTAGAGGGGGTGCTGTAAATGCCTGAGCATACAATTGCAGAAAACCTTACAAGATTACAGAACGCTACAACTGCTATTGGTAATGCTATTACAGCAAAAGGCGGTACTGTTGGAGTAAACGACGGTTTAGAGGATTTCGCTTCTGATATTGCGACTATTCCGAGTGGTGGTGAATACAATGCCAAATTTGTGAACACACCCACAAATTTTGTAGTTCAATCCAATCTTAAAAGCGTGAATATACCAAATGGTGTAACTTCTATTGGTGACACTGCTTTTAGTAACTGTACAAATTTAAATAATATTGAAATACCAAATAGTGTAACTTCTATTGGTGTCAGTGCTTTTAATAACTGTACAAATTTAAATAATATTGAAATACCAAATAGTGTAACTTCTATTGGTGATAGTGCTTTTTATAATTGCAGTAGTCTTAATAATGTGAATATATCTAATAGCGTAACTTCTATTGGTACCTATGCTTTTTATGGAACCAATAGTCTTAGAAATATTAATATTTATCAGGAAACAGATGCTATATCAGGCGCACCGTGGGGGGCTAATAACGCCCAGATAAATTGGTTAAGACGTAATAGATATTCCTTTGAAAAAAATGAAGCATCATCAGGAACAACTCTTACAACAAGTGTTTCCTGTGCTGTTGGTGATTTAATTGTTGCAACTTTTGAAACCTTCGGCGGTGAATATAATCTTCCAAGTGGTTGGACTTTACTTGGCGACAGTGGTTCTGTAGTAATTTCTTCATGGACACAACGAACAGGTATGGCTTATAAAATAGCAGAAAGCACAACGGAAAGCTTCACCTTAACACAAGCTTCATCAGGAAGAATGTTTACAAATCTGATAGCAATAACAGGCGCTTCAATTGGTACATTTAGTGGCTTTATAAAGAACGAAACAAATAATACGATAACTGCTACAAAACCACAAGGACTTACAATTTGGGCTGTTTCTACAATGTGGTGGGGAAGTAAATGGGATGTGTCTCCAATGGATAATAAAACGAAGATATCTTATTTAAGATGTGAAAACTTCCTTGACCAAAGCGATGATACAACAGTTACTTTTACAACAGATACAACTCAACCCGCTGGCGGTTTAGCTTGCGCTTCACTAACAATAACAGGAATAGACAATTTCTGGTATTATGATGAACCACAAACATAACCCAATAAAATTATATTTTTATAGCAGAAAAGGAGTGATTTTATGAACAGCCCATACGAAGGTAAATTCAAGGTAACACAGCGTTTTAAGGGTTCTGAGCACGATGGCCTTGATC
>JAGCYM010000077.1 GCA_017960805.1 Ruminococcus sp. | reverse complement strand
ATGTTGTTTCTATGGATGAAATTGATTTTAGCAGAAATGGAATAAAACACATGAATATAAGAGATTTTCTTTTAAATGATAAGTAAGGAAAAGTCTCTACAAAAATGATAGCCTGTTTGCCAACTTAGTTGGAAACAGGCTATTTTTCTCATGTGCCAGTTTCAAAAATATTTATTATATTTTCTCAGTAATAAATGTTTCTATTTCACGAATCAAGTTATCATACTTATTTAGATTAATTCGCATTTTTTGATGCAGATCTCTATCAACCATAACATAATCATTTTCAATTTTTATTTTGTCTTCTGATACTTTTTTATGACCAATTGGATTACGATATTTTGAAATATTGTCTTCATACGATTTTTGAAAGCAGAAAAGAAAGAAGCGGAATGACCTTGAATGACGATAGGCTCTCCGGCGAACGGAAAAGCCCTCACAGCCGTCACGAGCCTGCGGTGCGTAAAACTAACCAATGAAAACAGCACCCCCTCAGAAGCGCTCTGAGAAGGTGCTGTAACAATCATATTATGCTTGACTTTGAGTTGCTTTTCTAAAATAAATCATATATGCTCCGACATTCAAAGCCAGCGCTCCGATCCACGCAATGATCTCCGCATAGGCAGTTGCCCGAAATCCAATATGCGGAAGCAGGAAGATGATTGCTGGGATACGCAGTGCCATTTCCGCTATCCCCGACAGCATCGGGATCAACGGATAGCCCATTCCTTGCGTTGCATTGCGGTAAATGAACAGCAGATTCAGCAATATCAGCCCCGCACCGCATATCCGCAGATATTCTGCGGAAAGAGCGATCGTTTCACTCTCATCAAGCATGAAGTCAGCAAGGCGTTTTGACAGCAGTATCATAGCAGAGCCTAAGAACAGATAGGAAACCAATGCAATATTGATACAAACACGAACCCCCTGTCTGATACGCTCGGTCTTGCCTGCGCCGAAATTCTGGCTGACAAAGGAAGAAACCGCAAAGCCTGCCGTGAGGGACGGGAGCATAAACAGGTTCAGGTACTTGCTGCACACTGAATATGCCGATGTATAAGCTACACCGCAATCATTGACATATCCCTGAACGACCATACAGCCTACCGCAGTGATCGAGTTCATACACGCCATCGCTATGCCATTTTTCAGCAGCAACAGGGACATTGCCGTATCAGATTCAAAATCATCTTTACAGATTTCAAGCTGAGGTATCTGTTTCGTTTTCAGATAGCAGATAAGCGCTGATATACCTTGTGAAATAATTGTTGCCGTCGCTGCGCCTTCAACCCCTGTGTGAAAGAAAAATATCAGGATATAGTCCAAAGCAATATTGACCGCCGAGGAGATCATGATCGCTATAAATGGCGTTTTACTGTCACCGACCGAGCGTAGAACACCGGAAAGCAGATTATACGCTATTGTTGCTGCCAGTCCGCCGAAGATAATATATCCATATATCAGGCTGTCTTTCAGTATGATCGTGTCTGTCCGCATAAGGAGTAATATCGGTTTCAGAAGCAAACAGCCTGCCGCCGTCAGAATCACTGTCAGTATCGCTGACAGCTTTACAGACATTGCAACAGACTTGCGGACGGCAGTCATATCACCCGAACCGAAGTTCTGAGCAATAATAACAGCAAATCCGCCGGTCACTCCCATTGAGAAGCCGATTATCAGCAATGATAAGGACGAAAGGTTGCCGACTGCACCGAGAGCATTGTCGCCTAAACCACGCCCGACGATAGCCGTATCAGCTACCGAGTATATCTGCTGAAGAAGATTGGTCAGGAGCATCGGAAAGAAGAAACTGAGCAGTTTTCCCGATACTTTGCCGTTTGTCAGGTCATTCATATGATCCATTCACATCACCTCTGCCATTAAATATAGCATATCTCAGTTGTATTTTATATCTGAAAACTTGAATATATAGCTGAAAAGTGATATAATATACAGAAGAAAGGCAGGCGGTGCGTATGAAAATCAGAAATGAGCTGAATGCAGAGCTTTTTCGGCAGAAAATGGATAATTCCAAGCGTTCGGAACATTCCGTGAAGCCAGTCGAGTTTACTTCAATATGCAATGGAGATATGGATGCTGTTAAATTCCAGCTCAGTCATGGTGAGCTTTCCTTGATAGCTGATGACAGAATCATGTCCAAAAACAAGCTGAAAAACGCTGTTTATCACTTTGTTTTATGTGCATCGGCAATTGCTTCCACTTGTATGGATATGGGCATGGGGCAGACAGAAGCCTATACACTATCTGATCTCTATGTCCTCAAAGCCGATACTTGCAGGACGATAGACGGTGTATGCAGGCTCTATGAAGATATGTGCCTTGATTTCACCGAGCGAATGCAGGAGATACGCAAAGAAGCGGTGATCTCGCTTCATATCCGCAAGTGTATCGACTATATCTATGAGAACCTGGGTGCTGATCTGTCAGTCAAGGCACTTGCAAAGGCGGCAGAGCTGAATCCTGCCTATCTGTCAAGGCTGTTCCGACAGGAAACCAGCATTCCGCTGAAACGCTTTGTGAAAGAAGCACGGGTGGATACAGCACAAAATCTGCTCCGATATTCCGACCTGTCCTATCTTGTGATTTCTACCTCGCTGGGATTCTCCACGCAAAGTGTGTTTATTGCCGTGTTCAAGGAGATCACAGGCATGACACCAAAGGCGTACCGTGAGAAGTATTATACGAAGAATCAATAGTGCTTCAATAAGGAAAAGTGCCATTCTCCGAAGAATCATCGGAGAGTGGCACTCTTTTTTATCGAATCTGGTTTTGCTTATTGAGTGGGGTTACTTAGTGGCTGTTTGACATTAGATGAATCAACAGATAAACAACCGGTCTCCCCATGACGGGGAGACACTATGTATATGTGAAAACAAAAGCACCTGCCGGAGCAAGTGCTTTGTAGGTATTCAGTTAATGCGCAAATCAGATTATATATGTTTCAATCGCATATAGTCTCATATCCTCGCAGGAATATTTCAGGGTAAATCCTAAAGGATAATATCCCGCAGTGAAAACAATCGAAAATCCGTATGTTGCTTTTTTCTGTTTAGATTCCAGACGGTATTTATGAACTAGATTTAGTTGATCCTTATTTTCCGTTTCTTCAAAATAGACCCCGGTAATCTCATATACTTTTTTAAATTCGTCATGCGTCCATTCTTCGAGACATTCTTTGTACTTCGAAGGTCTCCATTCATCGTTTGTGAAATCCCAGAATCTGAGCCACTCATACGCCTGTTTGAGGCATTCATCCCAGTGCTCAAGCACATCCAGAACCATCATGACTTTTTCTTCCGGAATCATATTGTCCGATACATTGTCGATAAAGATTTCGCCCGTTTCTTTCGTATAAACCACTGAAAACTCTTCGTCGCTTTCAAAGATGAAGAGTGAAAAATCTCTGTCTTTCAAGAAGGATATGACATCAGCCAGATCATGGTATACATATTTAGACACAGCAATCACTCCTGTATACTGATTTTGCAGAGAAAGCCTCATGTTTCCTTCACACCAGAATTATATCACTGCAGGGAGGAAAAGTCAATTAGAAAGCTTCACGCTTTCCATAGATGTGCATTCCGCTTTTCGTGCGGTATTCAGTCCATGCAGACCTGACAGCCGAATAAACTAATATATGCATGATGCTTTTCACAAAGAGGAAAGCCGCATTTCGGCGGCTGATCCGGTTCACATTCATTGAGCCATTGGGTCATGTATTCATCTTTGATATCGGCTTCGGTCATGCGTTCAATCAGCTTCTGGAAATCATCCAGATAAGACATCGCAAATTCCTCGTTCGGAGTATAATCCAGTGTTTCCCATCCAAACTTTTGCCGTGCGCCTTCGATTACACGCAGCATGAACGCCTTGTCCTCTGCAAAATGCTCCCTGTCCCACGGGAGGCGGTCAATATCCAGAACAATATTTCCAAGTCCGCGTTCATTCTGATTCTGTTCCGCAATATATACCATCATCCGCTTCTGGCTTTCGGTTTCTGCAAGCCGTCCGCCGCTCAGACACAGAATATTGACGAGAACTGCCGCACCGCCGTTTGGCATATGCAACGAATCACGCATATGCTCATCCCAATAGGCTCGGTCTGAAAGCGGATGATCAGCTCCTCCGTGCCTTCTCATACCCGAATTATAGCACACCAGAGAACAAAATGTCAATCAGAACACATCAAAGTCCGCCTGTCCAGCAACCTCATCACGAATCAAATAAATATATCATACTTTTATATCACAGAGAATCATGAAAGTAAAGTATCCATAATAATAATTGTATTGACAAACAGCCGAGTTTCAGTAGTCCAACACAAACAGCGGAGCAATGCCCCGCTGTTCGTGTTTTCATCAATACAGTCATCCTTTTTATAATGCAATATTATAAGTTGTCAAGAAAAATGTCGCCTCATAAGAAGCGACAAAAATGATTATAAGCAATTAACTTAACAAATATGCTTTATTGGGTTTTTTGTATCTGATATCTATCAGAAATAAATTCAATAATAATGTCTTGCATAGGCAAAAGATAGTGCTTCGATTTTTTAATAAAATCGGCATTCTCAGATTTCGCAATCAACTCCTTTAAGTATTCTGAATTATCAATTTGAAGAATATGTCTATGAAATCTCCCATCTCGATAACAATAATCATTATAGAACTCTTGAGCTGATACACAATCAATAGTTGTAATTCTAAGTGCTTGATAAGGTTTTACTATTATTTCATACCTGTTTTGATTAATATCATCAAATGATATTTTTATACAATAAGGATCTATTGCTATTTCTTCTAAAGGAGTACAATGTATTTCAAGTTCTGACATGATCACATTAACATTCATTTATTTCCCCCTTTACTCATATTGTGCTGCAAGTCTGCGCACGTTGTTTAGAACCTTTTCGATGATATAATAGTGGTTTTTGGCTAATTACTGTTTTGAACACTTTCATATGATTATCAGTCTGAATTCAACTGTTTTATCGCCATATTTGCAATGTATTTATTAGGGTTTTTTGAGATTTCTATTAGTGCAGCTTTGGAAGACTCACTATCAATCCTGCCTAAGGCTTTAATGCATTTTTTCGCAAATGCAAATGTAGTATCTCCTTCATATGATAAATAGTCTAAATCCATAGTCGTTGCATTCTTTAAACAAAGAACACTGGAATCAGAATGATACTCTGTTAACAGACTTGCTATATCTTCATGTTTATAATGCCATGTAGCTAATATCAAATTATTAAAGATGTTTAATAGTGTTTTAGATTCAACTTCAAAACAATAAATAAGATAAATTAAGTCATCTATCATTTCGAAATCCTTTTTTTGACAAGCAATATCAAAATAGTCTTCGATTTTTTCTGTTATACAAGCTTTATCGTATTTTTTTAAAATAGCATCCTTAGTTGTGTTCCCGCTAAATAAATCGCTAACCAAATTTCCAATATCATTGTATGAATAAAACATCTTTTCTCCTTTTTCATATTAATATTTAATTCCAGAAAATCAACATATAAATCCTGTCTTCATAAGATATTGCATATCTCTCAAAAATAATTGCAGATGAATACATTTTTAATCTCTATCACAGAAATGATTTCAAAATTCACTTATGAAGACAGGGTATTATACCTTTTTAGCCTTAACTAAAAATCAATTAAGCCTTTCAAAATGAATTATATAATATTAAATGTTTCCAATCCAGCACCCTTTCCTAAGCCAATATTAATTTGGGTACGTTCTCCCTTAAATTGGGCGTTATTTACTGTCCAGTCACTCACCTCACTAACAAGTGGCATATTTGGATACGCTCGTTATTATCTGCATACATTATATTACTCACTTCCACACTTGTCAAGTCTTCATGCCCTGAAATACATAGTCTCGCAGTCCGTGAACTTGCAGTCCTTGTACTGAGAGCCAGAGCAGCAGAATTCGCTGTTGATGAAGGTGCAGTTGATAAACTCGCAGTTTATCCAGTCGGTATGCTCTGAGTATGAGTTCATGAACGTGCAGTCTACGAACTTGCAGTTCATGACGATATTACGGTATTCGTGGTACTCATTATTCTTAAATGGCATGTTCTTTAATGCTTCGTAACTTTCACTAAGAGGCTTACCTTTAATGCAGAAACGGAAGAACTCGACATTTTTGAAAGTGCCGTTCATTATGGAGCAATGCTCGGCTATCATGCGCTCAAACTTCAAATCAATGAGGGTGAAATTGATGAGGTTGAACTTTCCTACTTTTGTCATTCTGAGATCATTTTTTGAATACTTCATAACATCATCCCTGTGAAAAGGCGTATACAAGTTTCTGCCAACAAACTTTTGATCCCAATGTGATATGCGGTACTTCTTGCCGTTGGGATAGCTGTCATCATCGAGCATCTGAGTATTTTCTGACGGAAAATATAATTGTCAATGAGCTTACGGTTCATCATATCAAAATCCTTATTATCCATATAAACACCTTTCCCTTTCGTTCAGTCTTCGTCGAAGTCCACCTGGCAGTCGTTGTACTCGCATTTTATATAGAAATAGCAGTCGTCTATGCAGTTACTACTGAGCCAATGGCATCTTGTAAATATACAGTCAATGAATCCGTATCCTTCGCCCGAAAAATTATTAATATTGCAGTCCTCAAATTCGCAGTGTATGAACTTTGCGATTTCGCAGTAGATTCGGTCAAAAGTGCAGTTTTTGAAAGAGACATTATTGAAAGTAACGTTTTCGAGATAAAAATTACCGAATGTCCTGTCTGCGAACTCTGCATTCTCCATTGTCAGTCCCTCTATCTGGCGCTTTCTCGGCTCGAAAGTCGCCTGATAAAAACTCCTCCCGTATAAGTATTCGTATTCATCGTCTTTTTCGTCTTCCAAAGTAATATCGTCTTCGCAAGAAGTGTAGTCTTCATCGTCTTCAAAATCGAATAGATCATCATCAAGGCTATCTTTAATTCTGTCATCAGAGGATAGAAGGTCAAGGAGGAACTCAAGCCTTTCCTCCTCTGTAGAATTTTCAGGTGTCAGTTCAAATAAAGGTTCCATTTCGGGTACTGTACTCATGATCATTCCTCCTTTAATAGAAGCATGGTTTACCGTGTGTGAATTGGTTGAGCCGGCGGCTCGTCAGCGCCTCACGGCGCTCTATGCAACGTCTCCCGACACGGTTTGTCAAGCTGCTGAAAAGCAAAAAAGGTACTGATTTGGACACACTACACCCGTAGATGCAATGTATTCAAATCAGTACCTTAAATTTTCATTGATGTTAGTATATCACAGAAGTACACGAATGTCAAGTATTCTGAATAATTATTTTGATTTGACAAACAGCTCCTCCCCATATGGGGAGGAAACGATCAAATACCCTTGCTGTTTGTCAGTTGATTTTTAATAGTAGTCGCTCACTAAATAAATCTCACACATCATCTGAGGTGCGTGGATCCGAAAAATAGTACCTGCAAGGCGATCCGGTGACGCGCTCAACGTACTTACAGAAGTCTGTGAGATGTGCGCGGGAGCTATTGTAGAGCTTGCCGTCAACGAAGCTCACCGTATTCATTATGAAGTGAACGTGGAACAGCGACTCACCACGCTTCTTTTTGTGAACAGCCCATAAGAGCTGGTATTGATTCTTGAAAAATGCCCCAATGAGGATAGCCCACGCCTTAGCTTTCTCGTATGTACGCACCTCATCGCCAAAGGAGACGATGAAGTGCATCAGGGGATTGTCCTGCGTTTTATGGTAATAATTTTTAACATACAGCATCTGCTCATAGGTCTTGTTAAGGTCATATGGGTCAACCCCGTATCCGCCTATATGAAGCGCTTTTTCATCGTCGTAAAGGTAATTGAGCGCGTTCAAAAGGTAATTGCTGTGGAAGCCGTCAGTATACTTCTTCGACTTGATTATGACCATATCTCTGCGGCCTCCTTTCTTATTTCATCCACCATCTCGGGAGAGGATTCTTCGACTATCATGCAGGCTCTGTTTACAAGATTCTGTAATTTTGCTCTTTTCTCAGGGTTCATGCTATCTTGCCTGTGAACGCCGCATTCCACCAAATACGGACTGATTTTCAGTCCTCTCTCTTGAGCGTTTTGTTTAATAACAGCAAAGTCCTCTGCCGTCATTGAAACGGACGTATTCTTGTCTTTCTTGTCATTTTCTGCTTTCAAAAAAAAGCCCTCCTAAGTATATTTAAGGGGCGATATAACGCCTATCTATTCTAATAGAGATACTGTATTGACATTACCTCTTCTCAGTTATATCCATATAATTATCTTT
>JAGCYM010000076.1 GCA_017960805.1 Ruminococcus sp. | reverse complement strand
TTATTGCCAATTTGAACACGTTCAACGCCAATCTTCTTGTTTTTGTTGAAGTTGAAACTTAGCATATATCCTGTGTTCAGGCCAAAGTAATCAAGATAGTCAGATATTTGCTGTTCTCCTTTCTCAAATTAGAATAATTATACCATATACAGTTTCAGAATACAATTACGTTTTTTGATGAAATCATTTTTCGTATAGCTTATTATATTACGATACATAATTATTTCAAAAAGATTGGGCGTTCTAAACGAACGCCCAATCTCATTTTTTATTCGTTATCTGACTCCTCAGCTTCTTCAACTTCCTCGAAGGATACATCCTCCGGAACTGTCTCTGCTGTTGGAGCTTCATTCTCTGCCTCTGGAGCACTTACTGCTCTTCCGCCAAGGAAACTTGAAAGAATGCCTCTGATATCAACGCCGGTAGCTTCAGAAAGGCCATCGGTAACTCTTGTTGTTGAGCTGATGATGTCACCAACCATTCTGCTGGAATTTCCATCCCCGTACATGGTGATACGGTCAACATTCTCAAGAGGAGCTGCAGCATTCTTAACAACCTCAGGGAGTGCCTTGAAGTACATTTCGAGAACAGCTGCCTCACCGTATTTCTTCATAGCCTCAGCCTTAGCATTGATACCCTCTGCCTCAGCAAGCCCCTTTGCACGGATCGCATCCGCCTCAGCCTTACCTACAGCAGCTATACCTTCAGCTTCCTGCATACGAGCAAACTTAGCAGCCTCAGCCTCAGCCTTCTGAGCCTCAGCCTCCTGCTCTCTCTGGAAACGATCAGCTTCAGCTTCCTTCTTGAGCTGATAAAGTTTTGCATCAGCTTCCTGCTGTGCCTTGTAGCGGTCAGCCTCAGCTTTCTTCTTGATCTCAGCATCAAGTGATTTTTCCTTAACCTCAGCCTCTTTAGCCTTGAGTTCAACATCCTTTTCAGAAGCAGCGATATTTGCATTAGCCTTTGAAACCTCAATGGTCTTACGCTGCTCTTCCTTCTGGATCTCATAAGCTGCATCTGCGATAGCAAGCTGTGTATCAGCTTCCTTCTTCAGCTCAGCCTGACGAATAGCAAGCTCATTGTTCTTCTGAGCGATCTCAGTCTCAGCAAGAACCTTAGCATCATTTGCTTCCTTCTTTGCCTGTGCCTTTGCAATCTCTATCTCCTTTTCGGATTCAGCTCTTGCAATAGCAGCCTTCTTCTGGATCTTTGTTGTATTGTCAATACCAAGATTCTCAATCAGATTCTGATCATCTGTAAAATTCTGAACATTGAATGAAACGATCTCAAGACCCATTCTGTTGAGGTCAGGAGCAGCGTTCTCCTGTACTTTTTCAGCGAATGCCTTACGGTCATTAACCATTGCCTCGAGAGTCATCTGTCCGACGATCTCACGCATGTTGCCTTCAAGTACTTCACGTGCAACCTTTGCAACATATGTAGTGTCCTTATTGAGGAAATTCTCAGCGCCGAGCTTGATAAGAGCGGGATCGCTGCTAACTTTTACGTTTACGTTCGCATCAACATTGATATTGATATAGTCTGCTGTCGGAACAGCGCTTGATGTCTTGACATCAACAGCGATGAGCTGTAATTTCAGTTTATCTACGCGCTCAAAGAATGGAATGCGGATACTTGCTTTTCCGATTATGATCTTGCGTCTCAGACCAGAAATGATATATGCTGTGTCCGGAGGAGCTTTGATATAACCCATGGCGAGAATGATAGCCAAAATTGCAATACCAACTGCAACAGCGATTGCGATAACAAATTCAATTGGAAAATCCCTTAACATAATGTACCTCCTTCTTGGCATGTTCGGATATTCGTTTTTGTTGTACACCGTCTGTGTACAATGAGCATTATACACCAAGCTGAAACAGGTGTCAATATCCCTTAAAACGACGATATATGCGGGAATACTATAAATCCAGATACAGAAATATATAACTTATTTGCGAAAGAATGAGTTCTTGTGAACCTATAGTAGGTTTATGTGACTCTCCTAATCTCCCGGTAGATTTTTACCATATAAAAAAATTCATGTCATTATTCCGACAAAATATGAGCCTTTGATATGATATAATTGATTTCAACTATGATTCGGAGTGTGATAAATATGTATAGAATATCAGATATAATACGCCACCCCATCGCGAGAAATATATCAGGGCTTATGTTATCATTCATTGGAGGATTTGTTTTTGCGGAGACTTCTCTGGCCGGAATAACTTCATTTGCTGATATTTCACTCGCTGGGGCTCTTGACCTCCCATTTGCTGCAGCTGTTCTTGCAGGAAGTATCATTCGCGGTATTTCAACCGATTCATTATGGAAAAGCATAGTTAAAACAGCCGCGATGACTTTCATCGTTATAGCCAAGCTGTTCTCCGGAGCAAAAAATACTCCGGTCAGATACGGCATAATAACCGCGATAACTGTGATGCTTTCCGGAACTTCAGTTTCAGCACTGATCAGTGAGTTGCCTCAGAAACTCATATTTTACGCTTTCTACGCTGTTGTAACCGGTTTCGTATCTTACTGCGGAGCTGAAATGATATCAAGTTTCAGAAAAGAACATGTCATATCATTATATGGTTTTTCAGGCATGTGTTATGCAGTGATATATATAGTCTACATTGCCTCGCTTTATTCACTCAGGATACCTGCTGTTAATCCGGGAGCGGTTATCGGAATCGCTGTTACCGCTTTGGCCGCGTACAGTTTCGGAAGCCTTGGAGGTGTTACATGCGGCGCTATGGCTGCATTCGCAGCTGCACTTGTCTCATCTCGTGAATGCTTATCTTCCGCCGTCTTTCCTGCAGCCGGTCTCTTTGCTGGTCAGATAAGAAAAGGAAAACCAATTCTTACAGCACTTCTTTTTGCATGTCTATGCTACTCTCTGAGCGTACTTACCGGCGCGCCTCGGGACGGATCCGACATAACACTGAGTGTTCTTATAGGATCCGGTTTATTCCTTATTCTCGCACCATATTTTTCAGACAGATGGGTCGCAGTGGAGCATCGTGAAAACAGCAGAAATAAAAGCCACGACCACACTCGTATAGATTTTCTGTCAGACGTAATTGACGCTGTCAGAAGTGATGCTATCAGGCTCTCCGCAGCCCTGAGTGTCGCTGAAAATGAATCACGTAAAAGCATCGCTTCAGTATGCGATACATGTTCCCGTGTCAGCTCATGTCAGAGATATGATATTGAAGCATCAGATGAACTGACTCCGGAAGTACCTCAAAGCTGTGTACGGAAGCGTGAACTTACTGAAGAACTAGAACAGCTTCGTGAATTCCGTATTGCTGATCGTATTCTTAGACTCCGCCGTACACGCGACAGAAGTCTTCTGAGCGAACAGCTTAAACTTACCGGTGAGATACTGCGTTCTTCCTTATCAGAACATGAATACCGCTCATCCGGACGAACCGCTTCAAAGATAATTGAATTGCTTTCATCACATGGTATCTCTCCTCTCAGGGTTACAGCATTCTATAACAGTGCAAACAGGCTGGAAGCTGAGATCTATTTTTCTTCAGAAACTATCAGTCCGAATATTTCGCGCATAAAAGATCTGATTTCGGACGGACTTGGTATCGAACTTTCAGCGGCAGCTCCCGTAAGTTCATCAAACGAAATCCGTCTTTGTTTTTATGAGAAACCCGAATTCACTGTTGAAGTGTATTCAGCATCAATCTGCGCAGATGGATCCGAAGTCAGCGGTGACAGTACCGCTGTATTCACTGACGGTGGAGGAATATGCTACATCACGCTCTCAGACGGAATGGGGACCGGTAAGAGTGCAGCAGTCGACTCACACATGGTCATAGGACTTTTCCGCAGACTAGTATGTGGTGGGATGGACAGCGTAACAGCTGTCAAAATGGTTAATTCGATCATGGTCGGCAAGTCACGGGATGAATCATTCGCAACATTTGATGCGATACGCTTCGATCCGGATTCCCTTGTTCTCACACTACTGAAATCCGGTGCCGCATCAACACTGATACGACATGGTGAAGAAGTAATAAAGATTTCAGCCCCGACATTCCCGATAGGCATTAATGAAGCTGCAGAGGTATATATTTCAGAACACGAAGTTACAGACGGAGATATAATCATTGCTTTCTCTGACGGTATCAGTGAAAGTGAGTTTCCATTTATACGAGAACTTCTGCTTGAAAGCAATGACGTTAAGGAAATCGTGCGTGAAACTACGCTGAAATCTACCACTTTTTCCAAATCGTCCCATACTGACGATGTCACTGTTATTGGGATAAAAATTTTAAGTAATAAACAAACTATATAAATTTTTGATAGAGATATACCTTGTGTGTGCAAATTCACAACGAATCACTTTTTTAAGTATGATTTGCTGTGGCAAAGTGCACAGAATGATAGTGAAAAATTTATCGTATTGACTGAATTTTTATGCTGATTTACAAAAATGCTTGAATAATAGTACTGTTTCTGATAAAATGTATATTAGCAAAGGAGGCTGAATTATGTCTGTAAATAACAACAATCCTAACGATTTTCCGCTATATTTGTTCTACCAGGGAAAGAATTATGAATCCTGGAAGTTTTTCGGCGTCCACAGCAGAAAAAAAGGCAGAAGCAAATTCTACACATTCAGAGTTTGGGCTCCTAATGCTGTAAGCGTTTCTGTTGTCGGTGACTTCAACAGCTGGGACAGAAGCAAGAATAAGATGCAGCTCATAGCAGACGGTATCTGGGAGGCTGAAATAGGTAAGCTCAAACAGTTTGATACCTATAAGTACAGCATAGAGACCAAGGACGGAAGAACTATCCTCAAGGCTGATCCCTATGCTTCTCACTTCGAGACACGTCCTGGAACAGCATCAAAGATTTATGAAAGCAGTTACGAGTGGAAAGATGCTGACTGGTATGCCAGAAAGGCTTCCACAAGTATATATAAAAGCCCTGTTAACGTTTACGAGGTACACCTCAGTTCATGGAAGAACTACGGAAATGATGTATATATGGACTATAAAACCTTCGCTAAGGAAATAATTCCTTACCTGAAGAAGATGTCATATACACACATTGAGTTCATGCCGCTGACCGAATACCCATATGACGGTTCATGGGGCTATCAGGTTACAGGATATTATGCACCGACTTCACGTTACGGTACACCTGATGATTTCCGTGCAATGATTGAAGCATTCCATGATGCCGGAATCGGTGTAATCCTCGACTGGGTCCCCGCTCATTTCCCGAAGGATGCCGCAGGGCTCTACGAGTTTGACGGGACATGCTGCTATGAATACACTGATGACCGCAAAAAGGAACACAAGGCATGGGGCACCAGAGTTTTCGACTACGGCAAGGCTGAGGTATGCTCGTTCCTTATTTCCAGTGCTAACTACTGGTTCGATGAATTCCATGTCGACGGTCTCAGAGTTGATGCTGTAGCTTCAATGCTTTACCTCGACTACGACAGACGCGACGGTGAATGGGCCGCAAATATAAACGGCGGAAATGAGAACCTCGAAGCAGTCGCTTTCCTTAAGCGTTTGAACGAGGCTGTATTCTCAAAGCATCCTGACGCTCTCATGATAGCTGAAGAGTCAACAGCATGGCCTCTTGTTACCAAGCCGACAGATATAGGCGGACTTGGATTTAATTTCAAATGGAATATGGGCTGGATGAACGATATGCTCAGTTATATGAGCCTTGATCCTATATATCGCTCCTTCAATCACGATAAGCTCACATTCTCTTTCTTCTATGCTTTCTCCGAGAACTATCTCCTTCCTATCTCACACGATGAGGTAGTATATGGAAAGTGCTCGATGATAAACAAAATGCCTGGTGACTATGATCAGAAATTCGCTTCTTACCGCGCATTTCTCGCATACATGATGGCTCATCCAGGCAAAAAGCTCCTCTTTATGGGTCAGGAATTCGGTCAGATGAACGAGTGGAACTACCAGTCCCAGCTTGACTGGAATCTGCTTGATTATGACTCTCACCGCAACCTGCTTAAATTCTGTGAGAAGCTCAACAAATTCTACACTGAAAACGCTCCCTTATGGCAGAATGATGACTCCTGGGGCGGCTTCAGCTGGATTTCTAATGACGACTACAAACAAAGTGTTATCGCATTCAGGCGTATCGATGATAACAACGAAGAACTGATAGCTGTCTGCAACTTTGTTCCTGTTGAACGTCACGATTACCGCATAGGAGTTCCTGTAAAGGGCAACTACAAGGTTGTGTTCAATTCAGATGCAACCGAATTCGGTGGTTCAGGTCTTTCTGAAAAGTCATTTAAGTCCGAAGCAGTAAGCATGCACGGATTTGATGACAGCATCTCCCTAACACTCGCTCCCCTGTCAGTAATGTATCTTAAGCTCGCGCCCGCAAGGAAAAAGACTGAGAAAGCTTCATCCGCAAAGGCACCCGCCGCAAAGAAGACTAAAACTCCTGCAAAGAGGAAAAAGACCTCCGAAGCAGAAAAATAATAAAGACATCTTTTAGGAGGATCAATATGTACACTAAGAAAAAAGTCGTTGCAATGCTTCTTGCAGGCGGTCAGGGAAGCAGACTGTATGCACTGACCAAGAATGTTGCTAAACCAGCAGTTCCCTACGGAGGCAAATACCGCCTTATCGACTTCCCTCTTTCAAACTGCACCAATTCAGGTATTGATACAGTCGGCGTACTCACACAGTACCAGCCGCTCGTACTCAATGAATATATCGGCAACGGTCAGCCATGGGACCTTGACAAACTTAATGGAGGCGTACACGTTCTGCCGCCATACGAAACACAGGCAGGCGCTTCATGGTATGAGGGTACAGCTAATGCTATATACCAGAACATACGCTTCATAGAAAGATACGACCCTGAGTACGTTGTTGTTCTCGGAGGCGATCACATCTATAAAATGGATTACTCCAAAATGGTGGACTTCCATATAGCAAACGAAGCAGACTGCACTATCTCTGTTATCGATGTTCCTCTAGCCGAAGCATCACGTTTCGGAATTATGATATGCGATGACAAGAACCAGGTCGTTGACTTTGTTGAGAAGCCTAAGGAGCCAAAGTCTACACTCGCTTCAATGGGTATCTACGTATTCAGCTGGGACAAGCTGAAGAAATACCTCATCGAGAACGAGGAAGATGCAAACGCAAAGCGAGATCGCGGTGAAGCATGGTCAAAGGACTTCGGAAAAGATATAATCACATCAATGCTCCGCGACAACCAGAGACTCTTCGCATATGAGTTCGAAGGATACTGGAAGGATGTCGGAACACTGGATTCACTCTGGGAAGCTAACATGGATCTGCTTAGTCCAAGCCTGCCTCTTGATCTTTATGACAAGAGCTGGAAGATCTACTCAAGAAGCAGCTATATGCCGCCTCAGTATGTAGGCGACAATGCAAAAATAGAAAACTCTATGATTGCAGAAGGAAGCTCTGTAGATGGTTCAGTTGACTTCTCAGTACTCTTCGCTGGTGTTACTGTAGAAGAAGGCGCAACAGTAAATTACAGCATCATAATGCCTGGTACAGTTATTAAAGCCGGCGCTGTTGTTGAATACGCAATAGTCGGAAGTGACTGTGTGATCGAGAGCAACGCTCAAATAGGCAAAAGCCCCGAGCAGGTAGAAAACAGAGACGACTGGGGTATCGCAGTTGTCGGACATAACGTAACGGTTTCTGAAGGTAAAACTGTAGAGCCCAAACAGATTATTGGAGAGAGTATCTGATCGGAGGAATCATAATGAGCAGTGTTAATTATAATGTTTTAGGTCTGATCTTTGCGAGCATGCATGACTCCTATGTCAGTGAGCTCACAAAGCAGAGAACTATGGGATCAATCCCATTCGGAGGCCGATACAGACTTATCGACTTCCCGCTTTCAAATTTCGTAAATTCAGGTGTATCCGAGGTTGGTGTAATAACAAAGTCTAACTACGGATCACTTCTTGACCATCTCGGCTCAGGACGTGACTGGGATCTTTCACGTAAAAAAGGTGGTCTTCACCTTCTGCCTCCTTACAGCCAGACAGGTGGTATCTACAAGGGCAGACTTGATGCACTTAGTAATATCTGGGGATTTGTTGAGCACTCAAATGCGAAATATGTAATCCTCTCAAACTGTGATGTTGTTGCAACTATAGACTTCAACCCTGTTCTGAAACAGCACAAGGAAACTGAAGCGGATATAACACTTATATATAGTAAGGGTTTCTATGACAACGAGAAGAACAACTGTGCAACAATACTTGAATTCAATGAAGATAATACACTTGGCGGAGTTCTTGTTGACCCAGCTATCTCAGGCGAGTGCAACCAATGGCTAGACATGATGATAGTTACAAAGGACTTCCTCAAGAAGATCGTATCAGACGCAGCAAGCCGTAATCTTTACAGCTTTACTCGCGAGATCCTTCAGAATAAAGAAAATAACTATAAGATAATGGGATATGAGCATAAGGATTTCTTTGTACGCATCGATAATGTTCAGAACTATTACCGCGCCAACATGATGCTCCTTGAAAAAGAAAAAAGAGACGCTCTGTTCAGAACCGGACAGCCAGTCTATACGAAGATCGGTGATAACGCTCCTGTTAAATACGGTCTTGAGTCCAACATCAAGGATTCACTTATAGCTGACGGATGTGTTATAGAAGGAACTGTTGAAAACTCTATCCTCTTCCGTGGCGTAAGAGTTGAAAAAGGTGCTGTAATCAAGGATTCCGTTATAATGCAGGCTACCAAGATCGGAAGCAACTGCAACATCTCCTCGGTTATCACGGATAAGAATGTTGAAATCAGTGATGATAAAGTTCTCACTGGATCTGAAACATATCCTTTATATATAGGTAAAAACGGTAAGATCTAAGGATACGGTGATATAAATATGAAAATTCTATTTGCTGCCAGCGAAGCTGTACCATATGCAGCTTCAGGCGGACTCGCCGATGTAGTTGGTTCTCTTCCAAAGGCTATAAGTGCCAAAGGACATGAGTGCGCTGTCGTCATACCTCTCTATCAATCTATTAAGCAAGAGCTTCGCGCAGATATGGAATTCATCACAAATATTACCGTTGATGTTTCATGGCGTAAGCAGTACTGCGGCATTTACAGTACCGAGCTAGACGGCGTTACTTATTATTTTATTGACAACGAATACTATTTCCATAGAGACGGAATGTACGGTTTCTACGATGACTGTGAGAGATTCGTATTTTTCGACCGTGCTGTGCTTGAAATGATAAAGTATATCAGGTTCAAGCCGGATATAATAAACTGTAACGACTGGCAGACCGCGCTGATACCAGTATATTACCAAATATACTATAAATATCAGCAAGGTTATGACAAGATCAAAACCGTATTTACTATCCACAATATAGAGTATCAGGGCAAATACGGCAAAGAAGTTCTCAGCGAGGTTATGGGTATCCCATCATACAATACGGGACTTGTTGAATATGACGGATACATCAATATGCTTAAAGGTGCTATTGAAACTTCCGACAAGCTCATAACAGTATCACCAAGTTACGCCTGGGAGATTCTTGATCCCTGGTATGCACACGGCCTTGACAGAATACTTGTCACTAAACAGTACAAGCTTCAGGGCATTATGAATGGTATAGATACTAAACTATATGATCCGTCAAATGATCCATATATAGCATGGCGGTTCAGTGCGAACAATATGTCCGGCAAAGTAAAATGCAAGTCTGAACTTCTCAGCGAACTCGGAATGCATGATAATGGTGATCCGCTGATAGGTATAGTAACGCGCTTCGTACGTCATAAAGGAATAGACCTGATACGCTGTGTGTTTGAAGAAATTGTTAAAAGCGGAGTTAAATTCGCAGTTCTCGGAAGCGGTGAAAAGATGTATGAAGACTTCTTCCTTGAAATGGCAAGACGTTACCCAGACAGTGTTTCAGTAAATGTTGGATTTATTCCCGAGTTATCCCATAAGATCTACGCAGGTGCAGATATGTTCCTTATGCCGTCACAGAGTGAACCGTGCGGTCTCGCTCAGATGATAGCTATGCGATATGGAACTATTCCGATTGTTCGAGAAACAGGCGGACTTCGTGATTCAATCAGGGACAACGGCGGAGAAAACGGAAACGGATTTACTTTCAAGACATACAATGCATTCGATATGCTTGATGCAGTCTGGAGAGCAAAACGTGACTACTATGATTCAGACTGTTGGGAAGCTCTCGTAAAAAGAGCGATGGGCTGTGACTTCAGCTGGTCATCATCAGCAAATACCTATATCGAGACATTCGAAGAAATGATAAAAGAACAGTAATCAGACAACTTGTCTGTACAAAAAAGACTATTTAAGGCTCTCTGCAAAGGGAGCCTTAGTTTTTTTATACGTTTGTACGTACAATTTACAATTTGCCTGAATGGTAATTTAATGACATTTTCGTTTTAAAAATAAATTTACAGCATGTTTTTTAAAATCCCTATTTTTAGGGATTTTTTTGATACAATTCGTATATTTTTTGCACTGATTTGCTAAATATTCCGACTTGTTAAAAACATGAATTTCACAAAAAAGTGCTTTAATTATTCAAAACGTACACCTTTTCTACGTTTTTTCGGTTGTCAAACAATGTGATAATATGTACAATTATATTAATAGAATATTAACATAAAACAAGAAACAATTCTAGGAGGGTTAATCATGAATGTATTTAAACGATTCTTATCCGGCGCAGTATTAACTGCTGTTGCTGCGATGAGTGTCGGAAACGTTATGCCACAGCTAAAGACTGAGGTTGTTTCTCTTGAAGCTTCTGCTGCAGGAACAGTAAACAACCCTATCATCTGGGCAGACGTTCCTGACGATGACATTATCCGTGTAGGCGATACCTATTACATGGTAAGCACTACAATGTTCTTCAGTCCTGGCGCTCCAATCATGAAGTCAAAAGACCTTGCAAACTGGGAAATATGCAACTATGTATTTGACACTTATGCAAATGGCGACGTTCAGAACCTTAAAAACGGAAAGCATGACTACTCTCACGGACAGTGGGCTACAAGTCTTCGCTATAATGAGAAGAAGGGCAAGTATTATGCTTTCTTCGGAAGCTATGGTTCTAACAAATCATACATCTGCTCAACAGATGATATTGAAAACGGCGAGTGGTCACGTGTCGAACTCAATGGTATGTACCACGACGCTTCAATGTTATTTGACGATGACGGAAGAAATTACCTCGTTTATGGTGCAGGCGGTACCTGTAGTATAAAGGAGTTCAATTCTGATATGACCGGATGGAAGTCAGGCGGTCTTGAAAAACAGCTCTTCAAAACAAACTTCAATAACCTCGCTGGTGAAGGCTGGCACATCCATAAGATCAATGGTTATTACTATATTCTTGGTATTGCTTGGCCATCTGGTCACGGACGTCTTGAGTTCTGTTACCGTTCCAAGAGCCTTACAGGAAGCTGGGAGAATAAAACTCTTCTCGACTCAGGTCTGGGTTCTTATGGTGCCGGCGTTGCACAGGGCGGTATCGTTGATACACCTGACGGCAAGTGGTATGGCCTTATGTTCCAGGATCACGGTGCTGTAGGTCGTATACCCGTACTTGTACCTGTAACATGGCAGAATGACTGGCCAATGATGGGCGTAAACGGCAAGGCTCCAATCACTCTTGACCTCGGTGCTTCCAAGGGTACTGATGTTGCAGGAGACGACAGCTTCGACTACAGCTCAAACGACCTTGCTCTCGAGTGGTCATGGAACCACAACCCTGATAATTCAGCATGGTCACTTACTGATCGTCCCGGCTGGCTTCGTCTGAAGAACAAGAACATGGCTTCACATCTGCTCAACGCAAGAAATACTCTTACAATGCGTACAGAGGGTCCTGCTTGCAGCAGCTACATTAAACTCGATGCTTCAAATATGAAGGCTGGCGATTACGCAGGTCTTTCAGCATTCCAGCTCAAGTACGGCTGTATAGGTGTTTATGTTACCGACAGCGGTCAGAAGAAAGTTTATATGTCCGTCAACGGCGGCAGCGACGTTGCAAACAGCTCTAATAAGATAGTTGCTGAGCAGAATTTGACTGGTGATGAGATTTACCTCAAGGTTGACTTCAAGTTTGCAAATGTTAACTCAGACGGAAGCTCAAGCAACAACATTGATAAAGCAAACTTCTATTATTCATATGACGGTCAGAACTGGACAAAGCTCGGTCAGGAACTGTCAATGACTTATGACCTCAAGCTCTTCACAGGCTACCGCAGCGGTATCTACAGCTATCCTACAAAGTCAACCGGCGGCTACGCTGACATCGACTTCTTCGAGTACGACCGTACTCCATGGAACGGCTGTGACGGAAGCAAGGTTCTCAGCGGCAATCCTGTCGTAATCGAACCCGACGAAAACGGCTACTATTTCCATAACACATTTGAGAACGGAACAGAGTCATGGTCTGGCAGAGGCTCAGCATCAGTTGAGTCAAGCAGCAAGGCAAAGTATGAAGGCAGCAAGGCTCTCTACTGTTCAGGCAGAGAATCATCCTGGAACGGTGCTTCACGCACACTTGGCAAGCCTTTCAAGGGCGGAGACGAGTTTAGCTTCAGTGTTGATGTAATGTACGACGAAGGAAGTTCAGATTCACAGTTATTCCACCTTACACTTCAGTACACAGACGCAAGCGGCGAAACACAGTACGACAAGATCGCTTCAGTCAATGTTACTAAGGGTGAATGGACTCAGCTAGCTAATCCAAATTATAAACTACCTGAAGGTTCTTCAGGCTTCAACTTCTACGTTGAGACAGATGAGGGAACAGACAGCTTCTACATCGACGAAGCTATCGGCGGCGTTGCAGGCACAAAGGTAGACGGACCCGCACCTGTTACAACAACAACTACAACTACAACTACTACAACTACTACAACTACAACTACTACAACTGCAGCAACTACAACAACTGCTTCTTCCAAGACTATTTACGGTGACGCAAACAAGGACGGTAAGGTAACAGTTGCAGATGCAGTTGCAATTCTCCAGTATGTTGCAAATAAGGATAAGTACAATCTTGATTCTCAGGCTCTCGATAACGCAGACGTTTACAACAGAGGCGACGGCGTTACAGCAAGAGATGCACTTTCTATCCAGAGACTTGACGCCCGTATAATAAGTGAGCTCCCCGAGAGCTACCTTGAAGGCGGAAACGTATCTTCCGCACTTCCTGAACAAACAACCACAACCACTTCAACTACTACGACCACAACCACTACTACAACACGTCCCGTTGCAACTATAAATACTATAACAGAATCATTTGAATCCGGCGCAGGAAACTGGGAAGGCAGAGGCGGTGCTTCCGCTTCCTCCGAGAGCAACCACTACTACTCCAGCAATAAATCCGAGAAGGTATCCGGCAGGAGCAGCGCATGGAACGGTATCAATACCTCTCTCTCACTCAGCGAATTCAAGCCCGGCAATGCTTACAGCTTCTCAGCAGCAATAATGCAGGCTTCCGGCTCTGCTCAGGAGCTCAAGCTCCAGCTCCAGTACACTGACGCTTCCGGCGAGACAGTTTACGATAATATCGCCAAGGCTTCAGTTGCAGACAAGACATGGACAAAGCTCGAAAACACATCATATACTATTCCCGAAGGCGCTTCTGACCTCGTATTCTACATCGAATCCACTGAGGGTACATTCAACTTCTACGTTGACGATGTACAGTTCGCAACAGAGGGTACACCTTCCAAGGTAGTTACAGGCGGCGGTACTATCGGCGATTTCAGCAGCTTCGACTACGATCCTGCTGTTCAGTATCACGAGCCTAACAGACCTAATGAGAACTATCTCGATCCTATCTCTGAGGCAGGTAAGATAACCAAGGAAACCTATTCAGGTATCAGAGGAACAAAGAGCCTCAACGTTTATACTCCTTATGGCTACGATCCTTCCAAGAAGTACAACATCTTCTACCTTATGCACGGCGGAAGCGAGCACGAGAATTCTGCTCTCATCGACTCAAAGGTCGGCAATATCCTCGACCATATGATCAGGAACGGCGAACTTGAGCCCCTCATCGTTGTTGCACCCACATTCAACGGTTCAGGAAGCTCCGCTGAGAATTTCTATGAAGAATTCCGTGCAAGTGTTGTGCCTTTCGTAGAAGGCAAATACTCCACATATGCAAACTCTACATCTGAAGCTGATCTCAGAGCATCAAGAATGCATCGTGCATTCGGCGGCTTCTCTATGGGCGGCGGTACAACATGGAGAGTTGCAAACAACTGTATGGACATCGTAGGCTATTTCATGCCTCTGTCCGGTCACAACTGGGACGGTGTTTCAGGTCTCACAAAAGAGATCGATAAGCTCGGCTTCACTCCCAGAGATTACTTCATCTTCGCATGCACAGGCTCGGAGGATATAGCACACGGAAATATGGTTTCTCAGATTAACGCTATGAAGAACGATACAAAGCACTTCATTTACACAAGCGATTTCTCAAAGGGCAACTTCTACTTCCTCGATGCTCCCGGAAAGACACACTGGTGGGGCGTTGTAAGATGGTACGTCTATGACGCACTTCCCTACTTCTTCCACGAGAACCAATAATCAGATTATTCCTCCACAAGGGGCATCCTCACAGGATGCCCCTTATTTTTGTTTTTTGTTGTATTTGAGCTTGATTTGTGATATACTATTTACATCAAAACTTTGACAAAGGGTGGGGTTACATAATGAATCATATCA
>JAGCYM010000075.1 GCA_017960805.1 Ruminococcus sp. | reverse complement strand
TAAACGGAAGTCCATGACTTCCGTTTAATTTTATCAGGGCCAATAGCTCAGTTGGTTAGAGCATCCGGCTCATAACCGGACGGTCCGGGGTTCGAGTCCCTGTTGGCCCACCATGCCGCGTTCTCTTTAGAACGCGGTTTTTATTTTTTTATTGATTTGGAGGTTCTTAAATGGCATATGTGATTAGACACAATGAGCTTTCTGCTGAAGAATTTATCCTATTATGGAGCTCTGTCTGGGATGGAACGCCTTCTTTAGAGCAGACTAAGTTAGCTATGGTTCATTCTCTTTTCAGGGTATCTGTTTTTGATGATAATAATATAATTGCAATGGCAAGAGTAATAGGTGATATGGGGTTATGTTATTATATCAAGGATGTAGTTGTTCGTCCTGAATATCAAAGAAAAGGAATAGGCAGTATACTTTTAAAGGAAATACTTTCTTTCATTGATTCACATGGCATAAGTGGATCATATATAGCTGTTGAATTGGCAGCACTTCCTGACAAAATTGGATTTTATGAAAAATTGGGATTTTCTTCTAATAATGCAAAGCGCCTGAGATTAATGTATCAAGTCAAATAAATACATATAAATATGCCCGTCATTTGACGGGCAATTTTAGTTATGCGATTATCTGAGCTCCGAGTAATTCAATATACGGAATATTGTTTTCCTCATATTTATTGAATGTACCAGTTACAGTAATTTCACTGTTCAGCTCAGGATAGTCATCAGGATATTTGTGATTTCCATCGAGTTCAAATTCTATACCCTGGCTGCAGCATGCCATAGCATCAGTTATCAATACTGCAAAGTATTCTTTTCCGGTTGTTTCATCTTTATAATAAGCGAAAGGTCCATGCATCTTAACAGTTTTTCCGATATAATCATCCGGATTATATACCATTTCATAGACCTGACCATAGACCATACTTGAACTTAATTGTGTAAGATCAACATCAAATTCTCCATCGGGATCCAATGTCTCTACCTTTGTATTATCTGAGTTGCTTTGTGTTTGAATAGTTGATGTAGTTACAGTAGAAAGGATCGGATCAGCTATTTCTGAGGGGGATTTTGTGTTTTCCTGCTGTGAAGCTGAAGAAGTGCTTGTTCCTTGCTGTGAAGCTGCTATTTCATCGATTTTAGATGTATTACCGCAGCCAAATAATAGTAATGTGGCAGAAAGAATTAGTGCGACTTTAGATTTCATTTTTTAGTTCTCCCTGTGAATGCAGAAATTATCCAGAATACTAAGAACACAACAATATCAGCTGAAACTATTGTCGAGCCTACAGGAGTTGAAGCTAGAATAGATATTATTATTCCAGTTGCTGCACATACAACAGAGATTATTGCTGAACAGATGATAACTCCACGGAAGCTTTTGAATAAACGCATAGCTGATAGAGCTGGGAATATAATTAAAGCAGATATAAGCAGTGAACCAACAAGATTCATTGCCAGTACTATAATAAGTGCAGTAATTATTGCAATCAGAAGATTGTATCCATCTGAGTTAATGCCAGTAGCTTTTGAAAAGCTTTCATCAAAAGTAACACTGAATATTTTATTGTAAAAGAGCACGAACATAAGCAGTACAACTATTGACATTCCGATACAAAGCCAAACATCTAAAGGCTTAAGTGTGAGAATAAGTGTCGAACCGAAAAGTGTGCTGCAGACATCGGCAGATATATTAGATGAACTTGGGAATAAGTTCATCAACATATAACCAATAGCAAGTGTACCTACTGAAATCATTGCGACGGCAGCATCGCCTTTTATTTTTGTATTCTGACCTGTTCTTAGCAGGAGTACTGCTGAGAGAATAGTTACTGGCAATACCAGAAGCATATTATTAGTCAGTCCGACAACTGAGGCAACCGCCATAGCGCCGAAAGCAACATGAGAAAGACCGTCTCCGATGAAGGAGAATCGCTTGAGCACAAGTGTTACGCCTAGCAATGAAGAACATAGAGCTATCAGAAGTCCGACTATAAACGCATAGCGTACAAATGGATAAGAGAAGTATAGCTGTAGTTTGGAGATTAAATCAAGCATCTGTTTCAGCCTCCGTTTCTAAAAACGATTTGCCAACTTTACTGTTGAGATAATCGTTTTTGGTACCGAAGAATAACTGTTTTTTACCAATATGCAGAATATGAGATGCATACTTGACAGCTGATGAAATATCGTGCGATACCATTATTATTGTTATGCCTTCTTTATTGAGCGTTGAGATCAATTCATATAGATCATTCTGTGCATGCGGATCAAGACCTGTAACAGGTTCATCTAGAAGAAGCATTTTTTCTGTTGCACAGAGCGCTCTTGCAAGAAGGACACGTTGCTGCTGACCTCCAGAGAGATCACGATAACAGCGTTTCTCAAGTTCACAAATGCCTAGTCTGTGCATGTTCTTGTGAGCTAGTTCTTTTTCTTTTGCATTATAGAACGGACGTAAACCTGTTTTGGAAAGACAGCCAGAAAGAACGATTTCACGTACTGATGCGGGGAAGTCTTTCTGTACAGGAGTTTGCTGAGGCAAGTAGCCTATCTCTTTTGAAGTGAAGCCGTTCACCCATGTGATTTCTCCTCTGACCTGCGGCTTTAATCCTAGAAGAGCTTTTATCAGTGTGCTTTTTCCGGAACCATTTTCGCCAAGAATACAGAGATAATCACCACTGCTTACTGTGAAGTTTATATCTTCAGTAACAATGCCGTCCTCATAACCAAGGGCGGCGTTTTTGCATATTATCTGTTCATTCATTAGTTTAATGCCTCTTTTAGAGTATTGAAGTTACTTTTCATAACCGAAATATATTCAAGATCTGATTTGGGATTGGAGCTTACAGTCTGAAGTGAATTAAGCGTTGCTATTTTCTGATCTTTTGTTTTTGTTACATTAATAATTGCTTTTGCGATGTTACAGTTGGAACCTTCAATTGTAAATATAGTGTCTGTTCCTAATTCATCGCATTTTTGAGCAAGGAATGAAATAGTTTCAAAGCTTGCTTCACTTTCAGCGGAACAGCCGATGAAAGCTGCGT
This sequence comes from Ruminococcus sp., assembly GCA_017960805.1. Taxonomy (GTDB): domain Bacteria; phylum Bacillota; class Clostridia; order Oscillospirales; family Ruminococcaceae; genus Ruminococcus. The sequence goes on along the minus strand of JAGCYM010000075.1, from coordinate 52,002 downwards.
AGTAGTCAAGTCCATAATCATCAACTAAATATCTGAAAGGAAAACGATCACCGAAAATCAGCGTTTTGTTTTTTGCAGAAGCAGTCATTTCTGAGAACTCATTATCAAGATTACTGAGCTGATCGATGTATGCATCCGCATTATTCTGATACACATCTGAGTTTTTCGAGTCAGCTTTTTCAAGTTCATTTGCGATAGCTTCTGTGCATTTTATAGCATTCTTGAGTGAAAGCCAAATATGTTCATCATATTCTATTCCATCTTCATTTTCTTCCTCTTCTTCAGGAGCTTCCATACCTTCTTTTAATTCTTCTTCTCGAATGTCGTTCCCAAGAATATCCATGAGATCGATGACAACCATATCTTTATTACGTGCACTACTGAGCGCACCATCAACCCATTTATCTGATTCTCCGCCTACATATATGAAAACATCACAGTCAGAGATTCGGATCATGTCATCAGCAGTTGGCTGATAGTTGTGAAGATCTGCTCCGCTGTCCATAAGATAACTTAGTTCGATGTTATCTGAATTAGTATCGATTATGTTACGAGTCCAATCGTAGACAGGGTAGATAGAACATACTATGTCGAGCTTTCCGTTATCGGTTGATGGTGATGAGCAGCCAACAAATGCGGAAACAGCAAGAGTAAGTGTTGTTGCTATGGCGATTGGTCTTTTAAACATAGTATATGCTCCTTGAATTGAACTAATTTGTTTTGAAAATGATAATCATTTTCAATTCTTGATTATACCATATATAAATGGCGATGTCAAGGAATTTTTATAATTTCTACGGATTTGATTACAATCAAATGCGATTTGTATTACAATTAAAAAAAATAGTTGCTCATTGCTCATTAATATATTATAATATTAATAGAATCAAAACATGGAGAAGGTGGGGATACTATGAAGGAAACTCTGTTAATTCCGGCAATGCTTGATGCGCATTTTCCACTTATGAAATATGTATTTCTCACTAAGGAGTATAATCCTGTCATTCTTTCCCAGGGAAAAGAAGTACTACCGATTGGACTTCGATATACACATAATGATATGTGCTGGCCGCTTGCTATGATGATTGGTCAGATGATAGATGCGCTCAATAATGGAAAATTTGATCCAAGTCGTACGAAGCTTCTAATGCCAACAGTAGGTGATGCATGCAGAGGATCAAATTATACTGAGCTGCTCAGAAAGGCGATATCGAAAGCCGGCCATTCTCAGACCCGAGTACTTAATCTTAATCTGAAACACATTGATAAAGAGAATCAGTTGCCTATTACTCCGGTTATGGTATGGCGTTCTTTATTTGCGCTTTTTTACGGGGATTTGCTGATGATACTGGTTCAGCAGGTCAGACCATACGAAAAGAACAAGGGCGAAACTGAAAGGCTGCGTGACAGATGGTTCAGGAAGCTGGGAGATGAATTAAAGAAATGTCAGCGGCTTTCATTATCCGTTATGATAAAACGGTTCCGTACTATAACTGCGAGCTTTAAAAGAATACCACGAATTGATGTGAAGAAGCAGCGAATAGCAATAGTAGGAGAACTATACACCAAGTACTGTTCCTGTGGTAACTGGGATATAGTCAGATTCATCGAAGATAACGGATGTGAAAGCTTTACAAACGGCCTCTCATGGTATGTTATATACTATATAGATGCGCAGCTTGTTCATCTGCCTGAAATTGCCGCTGTAGCATACCGCGCAGTAGGCTGGATGCTTGAAATAATTCAGAAAAATATGATATCAGCACTTACTGATGCGGGCTTCTATTCCCTTCCATCACTTCATTCTATCAAGGCCGAGGCTGAAGGAATAGTCAGTACAGGAGCAAGTGTAGGGGATGGTTGGTTAATTGGAACTGAGGCAGTGGGATACTTCAATCATGGATGCAAAAAAGTTCTTGCTGTTCAGCCTTTCGGATGTATGCCAAGTCATATTTTTGGAAGGGGTATCTATTCTTCTGTAGCCAGACAATGTGGTGGCCAGATAGTAAGTATCGACATAGACTCCAGCGGCACTCCGCTTAATGCATATAACCGGGCAAGAATGCTGATTGACAGCTGATGAAAAAGCAGCACCTTGATTTCATGTGAAGTGTTTCAAGGTGCTGCTTATTTTTTATGAAGATTCAGCGATTCAAATTTAGATGAGAAATTGTAGAATGACAGGCGATTGAAAGGCCTCCTTATTTAACCGGGTTTTCTTCAATGTACTTGTCAAGTATATCTGCTGCTGTGCAGACAAAGCGAATACAAGGTCTTACTTTGTAGTACTGTTCAGTACGCTTGTCCGGAATAGGGGATTTGTCTACACTTAATCCTTTTAGCAGATCCCTGCAGATTATAGTTTCATGTTTTTTACGGAATTCTTCTGCGAGATACTGTATTCTCTTGTAGTGTTCTGCTTTTTCTTTATCATCGCTTTCTGAGCTGTATCCATAGAGTATACCAGCAACCATGAACATAGCAGAACATGCACCGCAAACCTCACGCATACGTCCCATTCCTCCACCGAATGAAGATGATAGTCTTAATGCCAGGTCTTCGTCAAGTCCTGTTAAGTCACAGAAAGCTACAAATACAGCCTGAGCGCAGTTTCTTCCTTCAGAAAAAAGCCTGCAGGCTTTTTCAGCGTGTTCGTTGTTCATTCAGATTATCCTCCTTTGTCAGAAGTACATATATAGCTGGCACTTGATCATACCATTATACAGCTTACGACGTTTTTTCGCGCTTTCACCGAAAAACTGCTCAAACTGTTCATGCGGTGAAATAATATAGCTCTGACGACTGCCGCCCTTTCCAAGGACTCTCCCCATTCTTCGATATATGTCTTCAGCTTCACGAAGCTCAAGAAGTCGTTCACCATATGGAGGATTACAGATTACAATCGAGTCTTCAGGCTGAACGAATTTGTCTATGTCGGCCTGTTCAACTTTGATACGTGATTTTATGCCAGCCTTGTGTGCGTTGTCTAGAGTGAGTGCTACAGCAGCGTCATCAATATCAAATCCGATTGCTCTGAATTCAGCTGAACGGTCAACTCCGTCAATAGCAAGTTTACGTTCTTCCTGCCAAACAGAAGATGGAATACAGTTCCATTTTTCAGCAGCAAAGCGACGATTGATTCCTACAGGAATTTTAAGCGCTTTCATTGCTGCTTCGATCAGAAGTGTTCCGCTTCCGCAGAACGGATCACATACAATACTATCAGGACGTACACGTGCAAGATCAATAATTCCAGCCGCAAGAGTTTCCTTAATAGGTGCTGCATTTGAATTGCGTCTGTAACCTCGTTTATGAAGTCCAACTCCGCTTGTATCCAGATAAAGGGTTACAACATCTTTAAGTATACTGAATTTTATCTGAACAGTAGGTCCTGATTCACTGAACCAGCTGACTCCGTATTTGCTTTTGAGACGTTCAACAGCAGCTTTTTTTACAATAGATTGGCAGTCCGGAATACTGTGAAGAGCAGAATTGAGTGAGTAGCCTTTTACCGGAAACGCATCGTCTATTCCGATGAATCGTTCAAGCTCAACAGAGCGTACGCCCTGGAAGAGTTCTTCGAAGGTTTCAGCACGGAACTCTATAAGTTCGATGAGAACTCGTTCAGCTGTAGAAAGGCATAGATTAGCACGTGCCAGAATGTGTTCATCACCAGTAAAAGAGATCTTTCCATCGCTGACAGTAAGATCAGTTCCTCCTATTTTTGTTATCTCATATTTAAGAACGCTTTCCAGTCCAAAATGGCATGGGCAGCAAAGTCTAAGCTTATCGCTCATATTATCCTCCAATTTAAATTATACAGCAAGACCTGTCCGCTTTAAGCAGACAGGTCCTTTTGTTGTTTTTTTACCATTCGGAAACTCCGCCGGGATCCGGAGCGTCTCCTCCGCCACCCTGACCAGGATCTACCCAGCCAGCGTTAGGATCAGGAACATCAACTCCGCCGCCAGCGTTTGGATCTACGCCAGCGTTTGGATCTACGCCTGCATTCGGATCATCAGGAGTGTCACCGCCTGCATTAGGATCAACAGCATTCGGATCAGGAGCAACGTAGTGAGCTCCGTCACAAGTCGGACAGTTGGTTGATTTCCAGTATCCTGTAATTCCTCTTGGACAGTTTGCACCAGCTATGTTACCGGTTGATGTACACATAGGAGCGTCGATGACTGTAGTGCAGCGCTCGAAGTCCATAGGAGTATCCATGAACATTGTATCAGCATAGTTGCCGATTATCGAGTTCCATACATCGCAGGCATGGAGCGATGTCGGGAGCTGGAGGTAGTCACTGTACTCGCGGTAGCCTATCGTTACGCCGCTTACGAAGTCACTGGTAAGACCTACAAAGGTGAGGTTCTGCCAGTTCTCGGAGGTACCTGTCTTTCCGACGAGTACCTTGTTGTTGAAGTGTACGCTTGCCGCGGTACCCTGATCAACAACGTTCTTGAGCATACGGTTCATAACGTAAGCTGTCTCAGCCGATACTGCCTGACGTGCGTTGCCGTCGTTTGAGTAGATGACATTGTGGTTGCCGTCTTCGATTCTTGATATGATATGCGCTTCATTGTAAACACCGAGATTACCATATGGCAGGTATGCGTTTACAAGGTTTTCAAGTGTGATACCCCATGTAAGAGCTCCGACTGAAAGAGGAGAGTAGCTCTCATCGGCAGGGTCAAGCTTCATGCCCATGTTTTCTGTAGCGAACTTGAATACCGCCTTGGGTGTGAGTTCCTGACAGAGCTGCGCAGGAACGGTATTGAAGGACTTCTGGAGGAAGTAGTAGATGTTGTACTGTCGGTTGGTTATACTTATCGAGGTATCAACTGTATAGTTCGTAGGCCATGGCTTTCCGTTTACCTCCATGATTGACTTATCGGTGTAGACGCTTCCCCAGTGGATATGGTCTGTTTCAAGCGCGAGACCGTAGGTCGTTATAGGCTTTACCGTCGAACCTATCTGACGTGGCTCTGTAACAGCGTAGCTTGTTGAGAGCGATCCTGTCTTCGGACCTACATTACCGACCTGACACATTACAGAACCGTCATACCGGAGCGCTACAAAAGCAACATGAGGTATCTCTTCCTCAACCTCACCGTCATTGTCAAGGTCAACCCATCTAGTAACGTAGCCTTTGTCCATTATGTTACCGATATCGAGCATCTTTTCCTCAACATAATTCTGCATCTTTCGGTCAGTTGTTGAATAGATACGGTATCCACCCTTGTTGATACGGGCAATAGCTTCATCCCGTGTTTCAAGGTTGAACTGATTCTGTACGATATCAGCTGCTTCGTACATCATTGCGTCAACTTCCCAGGTATATATCTTCTGTTCAGCTTCGAGAGCTTCAAGGTCAACCTCGGGGTGCAGCTCCTTATATTCAGGAGAGAATGTATAGATTATCTTTGTATTGAGATATTCCTGATACTCATCATATGTGATGGCACCATTCTTGTACATCTGCCAGAGAACATAACGCTGACGAATACGGTTGTTAGCCTCACCGTCGACTATGATTTTACCATCTTCATCCTCGGTCTCAACCATCGGGCCATAATACTGAGGACTCTTAGGTATCGCAGCAAGGACAGCTGCCTCTGGTATAGTAAGATCTGAGACATCCTTACCAAAGTATCGAGTTGAAGCAAGCTGTATGCCGTTTATAGGTCCGCCGAATGAAATGTAGTTCAGATATTCTTCGAGTATCTCATCTTTTGAGTATGTTTTCTCAAGCTGCATAGCAGCGAAAATCTCTCGGATCTTACGCTGGAATGAGTGTTCTTCATCACCGGTCAGCTTCTTGATGAGCTGCTGGGTAATGGTAGAACCACCCTGTTCCGTATCATAGAAGTGAAGGAACAGGTTCAGGAACGCTGAAAACGTACGCTTGTAGTCAACACCATCATGAAGGTAGAAACGTTCGTCCTCAGTGCATGTGAAAGCGTTGCGGACATCCTGAGGTACCTTGTCAATGGAGACTGGGATACGCTGTATATCAGTTTTGATCTGATTCAGAAGAATGAGTTTTTCTTCTCCGGTTTCCTCATCTATTTCAGTACCATAAAAATAAGTATCGCTTCCTGATTCAAGTGTTGCAAAAGTTACACTTGTTGATTCGTCCATGAAGTCAAGTACATATATCGTGAGTGCTGTGGATACGATAGTACCTGTAATTATCATAACGAGGAAGAGTGAAAGGAGCGTTGTTATGATGGCAGCTCCTATCTTTTTAAGAATTACAAGGAATTTATTCTTCTTTTTCTTTTTCTTTTTTGGATGTTCCTGCATTGGAGCAGTATTTGAGCGCTGCGGAGGCATTCCCTGCCTGTAGGGTGAACCGCCCTGTGCGTAAGCAGGCCTTCCCTGGCGAGGTGGCGCACCCTGAGGTCTTGGTCTTCTGTTACCCTGACCTGAAGTGGGACGCTTGCTGGCTCCGCTGCGATTTGGTGTTCTATCAGTCATTTTGTCAGGTCACCGCATAAGCGGTGAGACTCCTTTCTATAGAATGATAAGTCGCATATTTATACATTGTATATTATACCACGTTTGAAAGCGTTTGTTAATAGGTGAAAAGGATTTTCTTAAAGATTTGTATATTTTAGCAAAAATCGAGAATAATAGTCTTAATACTTTCGGCAAAGGAGAGATTTTATGACCAGGATGTTTGACCGACGTATATACTTAATGCTCATGATATCGCTTACCATTTCCGGCTTCATTGTTATCTGTACCTTAGGGCAGTCTATTCAGCGTCAGAAGCTAGCAAATCGCATTTCATTTTCTGTTCCGGAACCTGTTCCGGTATGTGAGATAAGGGAGTATAATGGCAGGATAGGTCTCTTCAAAAGTGACAGTTCAACACCTTATCGTGTCATTGAGTACGATGTTGCATTGATGCCTGAATTTGACCGTGAACAGCTCCGGGATGGAGTTATCATGGAGACCGAGGAAGAACTCAGACGGTTTATTGAGGATATAGCAACATGATTTTGTCATTTATTGTTGTTGCGGTGCTTTTTCTTTTTTCTGACTGAATATCCGAAATCTCCAAGCTTTCGTCCGAGTGCAAAGTATTCACCATGAGCGTAAGCAGCCAGACCGCACTGTTGAAGATTGAGTTTCCCTTTACTGTCTATATATCTTTCATCGACATCTATGCCAACTATCTCTGCAAGGAACATTGTATGAGATCCGAGAAGCTTGCTTTCTGTTACTTTGCATTCCAGACTGACCGGGCACTCTTCAATGACTGGTGCGGAGACTTTCTGGGCAGGAACAATATGAAGATTACAGGCTTCAAATTTGTTGATATCTCTTCCGCTCTTTACTCCGCAGAAATCAGTAGTTCGCACCATAGCTGATGTTGTGAGGTTTATTACAAATTCTCCTGAATTCTTGATAATATCATGTGAGTAACGTTCCGGTCTTACAGAAATATATGTCATCGGAGGACGTGTGCAGACTATGCCTGTCCATCCGATAGTAAGCACATTTGGGGTATCAAGGGTGCCACAGGTTACAAGTGCAGCAGGTACAGGAGCGAGAAGAGCGCTTCCTTTCCAGAATTGCTTTGGCATATTTCTATTCCTTTCTGTTTAAGTCATTTAAGGGTATTATATCATTTTTTAGATGATTGTTCAAGTGGAAAAGACTTTCAAATAATAGTGCAGATATGGAAAACAGTGCTTTTTATAATACAGATTACACTTTCCTTATTTTGACATTTTCCGCGTGTGAGCAGTGGTATAATAAAGCATCAATTGGTACAGAATGGAGGAGTGAAGGGTGAAAATCGACATAAAATCTGAAAAAGGTATGGCGATAGCAGTCCTGAAAGGTGAAATAGACCATCATTCTGCCAGATCTGCCCGTGAACAGCTGGACAGCTTCATTATCAACATGCAGCCTGATGTGCTTGCGATGGATATGAGTGGCATTACATTCATGGACAGTTCGGGTATCGGACTCATAATGGGAAGGCAGAAACTGATGAAGGAATGCGGCGGAAGGCTCGAGGTACACAGTCCACAGGATGGCATACGTCGTGTACTCAAACTTGCGGGTATTGAACGTATAGTAAGAATAACTTGAATGGAGGTTAACAATGGAAATACTTAATGAGATAAGGATCAGTATGCCGTCTCTTTCTTCAAATGAGAGTGCTGCAAGAGCTGCAGTGTCATCATTCATTGTTCAGACTGATCCGACTGTGGAAGAATTGTCAGACATACGAACCGCAGTTTCTGAAGCAGTGACTAATGCGATCGTTCATGGTTACCGCGGAACAAGCGGAATCATTGAACTTGTTATAAGACTGCTTCCAGGTCGTGAAATCTACATACGCGTGAAAGACAGCGGATGCGGGATAACAGATATAAAAAAAGCTATGGAACCGCTGTTTACCACTGCTCCTGAAGAAGAAAGATCAGGCCTTGGCTTTTCAGTGATGGAATCATTTATGGACAGACTATCTGTAAGAAGCAAAGTCGGACAGGGGACTACAGTAACCATGAGAAAGAAGCTGGCCGCACATGGCAGCTGAACTAAGTCAGCCTCTTGCAGAGGAAAACATTGGTCTTGTACATCATTGCGCTAATCGTTTCCGTGGACGAGGTATAGAATATGATGATCTTTATTCAGCAGGATGCCTTGGTCTTCTGAAAGCAGTCAAGGCTTTTGATCCTGAGCGAGGTGTGAAGTTTTCAACATATGCGGTACCTGTCATTCTCGGAGAGATTAAGAGGCTGTTCCGTGACGGTGGCAGTATACGTGTCAGCCGAAGTCTGAAGGAACTTTCTTTACGTCTTCAGCGAGTGTGCATGGAATTTGTTCAGAGTGAGGGGCGTGAGCCTACTGTAAGTGAACTTGCAGAACTGACTGGTGAGGATGAAGCAGATATTACGGAAGCTCTGTGTTCGGCTTTACCTCTCATTTCACTGACTGCTCCGGATGATGGCGAGGGACAACTTGACATACCGGTGGAGTCACCTGATGAAGCGATAACTGATCTCCTTGCGCTGAGGCAGATCATGAAACAGCTTTCTGATGAGGATAGGCTTCTTCTTGAACTACGGTATTTTCGGGGACTTACGCAATCCAAAACTGCGAAACTGCTTGGAATTACACAGGTTCAGGTTTCAAGACGTGAAAAAAAGCTCCTCTCACAAATGCGGGAGGAGCTGCTAAGATAGCTTAGAATATCAGTGATTCGATAACCGAATTTGATACGAGAAAACCTTCAGGAGTTAGAGATACATGTTCTCCGTCATATTTTACGTACCCTGCTTTTATGAGCGGGGGTAATTTTTTTTCAATACTCTCACGGTGTTCTGAGACATCGGATAGTGATAATCCCTCTGAAAGTCTTAACCTTAGCATGGCATACTCTTCAAAGCCACAGGGATTTTCGTCGGTGATTGTTACCGGTTGAACCGGAGAATTAATGAATGTTTCAATATCGCGAGGGACAGCAAAGCGCTTTCCTTTATAGCATGAATGAGCGGCAGGCCCGATCCCAAGGTATTCATCACACATCCAGTAGCGGCTGTTGTGACGGCTCTCAAATCCTTTTCGTGCGAAATTTGAGACCTCATACTGAGCGAATCCGTATCTGCCAAGTTCATTGACTGTGATCAGGTATTGCTCAGCTGTTTCATCTTCATCAGGGAGGCTCGTACGTATTTCTTTGCAGTCAAATGGAGTGCCTTCCTCAATATTGAGTATATATGCTGATACATGATGTATTGGAAGTTCTGAGAGAAGCTTGATTGATTCTTTCAGGCTCTCGGAAGACTGTGTCGGAATTCCGATCATCAAGTCACAGGATATGTTTGTGAATCCTGCTTTTGCTGCGTCATAAACGGCCTGTGACGCCCGTTCTGATGTGTGGTTTCGTCCCAGGAGTTTGAGTTCCGCATCACACATAGACTGTACTCCGATGGAAAGTCTGTTTATTCCTGCTTTACGTAGATCTGTGAGTTTTTCTGGAGTAAGAGTACTTGGATTTGCTTCAAGAGTTATCTCAGCTTCAGGATCAAGATCAAAATTGTTACATATCGCTTCTATGATAAATGATAGCTGATCATTCCTGAGAAGCGATGGTGTACCGCCACCGAAATAGATCGTATCAACTTTGCGTGAATTGTCTGAATAATGGGTTATATTGCGTGATACTGCTTCAACGTAAAGCTCCGCCTGTACTTTTGAGTAGCAGACGGAGTAGAAGTCACAGTATCCGCATTTTTTTCCGCAGAAGGGAACATGGATGTAGATACCAAGCGTATTCATTTTACAGGGTCGATCCTTATCGCCGGAGTCATTTTGAAGAAGAAGGCGTTAACAAGCCTTGGAACAATGAACTTTGCAAGAAGCAGACCAATTCCTATCAGAAGTTCATAATCAGCTATCCATTCATAGCTTGTTCCGCGTGTATTCGGAGCATACAGATATGTGATAACTATTCCCGCAAAAGCGAGAACGCTGAATATTGCGTTGAAAATTGTGGCTCCTTTGCCGTTGACTATTCTTCTTCCGCAGTGCATGCAGACTTTACCAGGAGAATTAAGCTGGCCGGCCATGGCCTTAGTTAGCGGGTTAAAGGCCTTTTCCCCGCAGTTGGGACATTTGTATATGCTCATTTTTGTATCCTTTCTTATGCTTCTTCAGTATCTACAGTCGCTTCCAGAACGGGAAGCTCTCTGGCAAGAGGTGCGTCTTCAGGCTCTTTAAGCAGAGAAGCTTCTTTAGTCATAGGAACTTCTTTGACCCAGTGAAGAGCGTGCTTTTTCTTTCTTCTGCGCTTGGACCAGAGTTTTCCGAATATACGGAAACTGTCAAGAATGATCAGTCCCAGCGCGAATACCGCAAGGGAGCAGGATGTCCAGATAATATCGAGTTTATCCCATTTCAGTGCGGCAACAATGAGTATCGCTGCAATTATAATAAACAGCAGTAATCCGATCTCGCGGAGAGTTATCTTCAGTCCGCGGAAAATGTTACGTGAAAATGCTTTATCCGAGGGAGAATGCTCTGCCATTACAGATAGAATACATAGTATGAAAAACAGACCAGCTGCTGCAGCGAGTATATAGTTAAGTATCATTTTCTCCCTCCGTTCATATTATGAATCGAGTTTCAGGACACTCATGAAGGCTTCCTGAGGTACCTCGACAGTACCAAGCTGCCTCATGCGCTTCTTTCCTTCCTTCTGCTTTTCAAGCAGTTTCTTCTTACGTGTTATATCACCGCCGTAACACTTTGCAAGTACGTCCTTGCGCATTGCCTTAACAGTTTCACGTGCGATTATCTTGCCGCCTATCGCTGCCTGAATAGGCACTTCAAACATCTGGCGAGGAATGTTGTCCTTGAGCTTTTCAGCTATTTTTCTTGCTCTTGTATAAGCACTGTCAGCATGGATTATGAAGCTCAGCGCATCGACGATATCACCATTTAGCAGTATATCAAGCTTAACGAGTTTAGAAGGCTTATATCCGAGCATCTCATAATCAAAGCTGGCATATCCCTTTGTACGCGATTTTAGCACGTCAAAGAAGTCGTAAACTATTTCGTTGAGAGGGAGCTCATAATGAAGTTCAACACGTGTGTCATCAAGATATTTCATATCCTTGAATATACCGCGTCTGTCCTGGCAAAGTTCCATAATGCTACCTACATAGTCAGACGGCGAAAGAATGCTTGCCTTAACCATAGGTTCCTCCGCAGTCTGAATGAGTGAGGGATCAGGATAGTTGGTAGGGTTATCAATGTACTGGATCTCTCCGTTGGTCATTGTAACCTTGTATATAACTGAAGGAGCTGTTGTGATAAGATCAAGATTGTACTCTCTCTCGAGTCGTTCCTGGATGATTTCCATGTGCAGGAGACCAAGGAAGCCACAGCGGAATCCAAAGCCGAGAGCTATGGAGGTTTCCGGTTCAAATGACAGAGACGCATCATTGAGCTGAAGTTTTTCAAGAGCTTCTCTCAGATCACCGTACTTTGCGCCGTCTGCAGGGTAAATACCCGAGAATACCATAGGATTGACCTTACGATAACCAGGCAGTGGTTCGTCACAAGGTTCATCATTGTTTGTTACAGTATCACCTACACGGGTATCACCAATTGATTTGATTGATGCTGCGATGTATCCAACTTCGCCGGCTTCAAGTGATCCGTTGTTTACAAGTGATGTTGCGTCCATGAAACCTGCTTCAACAACTGTGAATACAGCTCCTGTAGCCATGAGTCGGATATTGTCACCGACCTTGACACGACCTTCCTTGATACGCACATATATGATAACGCCTTTATATGAGTCATAGTAGCTGTCAAAGATCAGTGCTTTCAGAGGCTTCTCAGTGTCTCCCTTAGGAGCGGGAATGTCAGTTACGATACGCTCAAGTACCTCTTCGATGTTGATACCCATTTTTGCGGAAATTTTTGGAGCGTCCATTGCGGGGATTCCGATAACATTCTCAACTTCATTGCATACCCTTTCAGGATCAGCAGAAGGCAGATCGATTTTGTTTACTACTGGAACAACTTCCAGATCGTGTTCAATTGCAAGGTAAGTGTTTGCAAGAGTCTGAGCCTCTATTCCCTGTGAGGCATCAACAACCAGTATCGCTCCTTCGCATGCAGCGAGTGAACGGCTGACCTCATAGTTGAAGTCAACATGACCAGGTGTGTCGATGAGGTTGAAGATATAATCCTCTCCGTCATTTGCGGTATATTTGAGACGGACAGCACGTGCTTTAATCGTGATACCACGTTCACGTTCTATATCCATATTGTCAAGGAGCTGATCCTCCATGTCACGAATAGCAACAGTCTCTGTCTTTTCGAGAATACGGTCAGCAAGTGTTGATTTACCGTGATCTATATGAGCTATAATACAGAAATTTCTGATTTTATCGTTAGCCAAAGCAATACCTCTCTTCGCGTCTTCGCATAATCTATCATCTTAATTATAACAGAAAGTGCAGGACTTGTAAAGAGTTTTCAACCAAAAGTGAAAAGCCATATATTATCCGCTGATTGGTCGGATTTGACGAATATTCTGTTTTTACAGTGATTCTTCCATTAGTTTTCAGAAAAAGATTCCAGGCACGTACAAGAGCTGAGGGTGCAGCAACAGACATGGCTTATGATGCGGCAGATGCACTAAGCAAGCTTGCACTGCCGGATAAGGAGCTGACTCCTGAGGATCAGAATAAGGCGAAGGAATATATAGCTCAACTTGTCCTGAATGATATGATAGCTGATAATAAGGAATTAAGGAAAGAAGTGCTTAACGACTATAAAAATATCAAAGGTTATGCAAAAGAAATAATGAAAGATAGTAAGTTCAAGGATGCACTTCCGGATACGATAGATGGCAATATGCTGAGATCTTTTCTTACTGGTAAAAATTGGTTCGGAATTAAAAATGTGAGAAAAGCTTTTAATAAGGATGTAAAGAAAGATTACAATACCGTAAGACTTGAAGAGACACATGCTATTAAACGAACCAGCAGCGTGTCAATTAAAAAGAAATGATGTTTAGTATGGAGGAATGCTGGGGCGCTTGACACTGATACTCCATTTCTCATTGATGGAATGCGTGTTGTTTTCCCTAAAGGAGGTTCATGGGAAATATATCCCGAAAATGAAGAAGGCCTTCCTTATGGACTATATTATTATATTTGGACAGATACTGATGCAGGATATATGTGTGCTATTATAATGTATAATATTCCTGATGAAGCTTATGATGACTTAGATACCATAAACAGAATTAATGAAAGCAGACTTGTTATCAAAAATACTGAAAGCGGCTATCAGAAGTGGCTCAAGTGTACTGTTATGGAAGACGGTTCGATGGGAATAAAAGTGGAGGATGAATAATGTCCGGTAATTAATCTGAAAACGACATAGATATTGATGTTGATATTTCTGATGTGGAGCAAGAACCCAAGCCAACAGAGAAGGAACTGAAAAAGCTGCATCATCATGAGATTAAAAAGCTTCTTATGGGAAACCTCATGAGACGTGATGACGGAAAGGTCGAACTCAGAAATGAGTTGTGGGTTACTCCGTGGGGCGTTGGAGATGGAGCGGTTGAGACACTTTTATTTGGTGTATCACAAAAAAGATATGTTTTTGATACATCGCTTAGAAACAACAGCCAGGCCGTATTCCAGTCAGAAAAAACAATGCGTGATATTGGTAATGTGCTGTATATGCGTACTGCTCCTGATCTTAAAGCATGTTATATCAGAAGATTCGGATTCAGACTGGTTGTACTGACATTTGATATAGAGGATGATGAGCTAGTGCTCCGTGCATATAGCGGAAGAGCTCCACTTACATTCTTATCAATAATGCATGCGGTCTCTTTATTTGAGAAAGCGCTTCCTTCTCAGATATACCGTAAAGGGAAAAAGAAAACTCAAGAATCCATTAAAAAGAAAGGCAAGAAATAAAAATTCCCCGACTAGCAGTCTGTGTGTGTTGACTGCAAAAGTCGGGGATTATTTTTATTCGCGTTTCCATGCTCCGCTTTTATAAAAGCTTTCAAGAATATCACTGTCAATCTTTCCGTCTTTAGACATATCCCGTAATATGGCGAAAGCTTTTTCAGGCGGCATCGGCGGTTTATATGGTCTGTCTTCTGCCGTCAGAGCGTCATAAATGTCGACTATGGTCAGCAGACGGGTCTCCCATGGAATTGCTTCAGCTGTAAGCTTATCAGGATATCCTGATCCATCAAGTAGTTCATGGTGACTTGAGGCCCACAGCGGAACCTTCTTATAGTCTCCGCGGAACTCCATTTTGGAGAGGAGCTTGCGTGTAAATGTTACATGAGATTCAACGACCTTTCTCTCATCACTGGTTAAGGTCCCTTTGATGACAGACAGTTCTTCCAGTTCATGATTATTAAGAAGGGGAATGGTGTTATTGTCTGATGTGAGACATTCAAGCTTTGAGGCATTGTGCAGCTGTTCAAGCTTTTCATCATCCAGAAAACCGGCTGCATTGCATGATATGATCAGTTCTTCAGCTTCTGTTATAGCTTTGATCTTAGCTTCTGCATCGTTCTTTTCTTCCGGATTAGATGCTGCTTTCAGTCTGAGCATAAGCTTTGTAATTTCAATACGGTGCTGGATATCTTTAAGACTATTTCCTAGTCTTGAAGGTTTATCAAGAATTTCCGGAGGAACTAGGAGCTTTCCTATATCATGCAGCCAGATACTCATCAGCAGGGGGTGAGTATTTTCATTAGTCAGTTCTGATAGCTTACCTTCTGATCGTAGACATTCAAGATAGTTCGTAGCATACTTTACCATACTCTTTGTATGATTTGCATTATACGTTGACTTTTCTTCGATCTCAGTGACCATTACTTCTACGAATGAGTCCATCAGGTTAATTACTTGATTGGCGAGACGCTTGTTGCTTATGAAGAGTTTTATCTCCTCGGTGAGATCGCCGATAACAATAACGAGGCCATTTGCGTCATAGACTTCAGAGAGCATAGATGTAGTAACATGAAGGTATTTCATATCATCATCAGCAAAGAAAGGTATGGTTTTACATACTTTTTCCTTTGAATAGATGGCGTCTAGTATCAGTTCAAAGAACTCATCATTGTCTTCATATTTCAGCATTAATTCAGCGATGCTGCTGCCAAGAAGCTCATCGCTTTTTATTGCGAGGGCTGAGGCGGCAGCTTCGTTGCAGAACTGAATTCTTCCGTTGGAGGTCACGACTATGACGCCTTCCTCCATATTATGAATAATGCTTTTATATAGTTTATCCATTGCGTTACTTTTCAGTACCTTTGTATTCGATGCACATCATAGTCAAGTCATCAAACTGTTCAGCTTCTTTAACGAATCTGTCTACTGATGCGCGGACATTCTTGAGAAGCTGTTCAGGTGAGGCGTCTTTGTTTTCGTTCAGTACCTCCAGCAACCTGTCTGTGCCAAACATTGCTTCTTCTGCATCTGTAGCTTCCGGAACTCCGTCGGTGTATAGGAATAGTTTATCTCCCTTTGATAGTTCAATTGTATATTCCTTATAGCGTGAACCTTCCATGCCTCCGATAACGAAGCCGTGCTTATCCTTGTAGAGTTCAAAGTCACCATCTGCACGCTTGATAGCAGGATATTCATGTCCAGCATTTGCTGCGGAGAGTTTGCCGGTTGATATCTCAAGTATACCGAGCCATACGGTAACGAACATATCCACCTGATTGTTTGCGCATAGCAGTTCGTTTGTCTTCTCAAGTACTTCTGCAGGAGACTGACCAAGCATTGAGTTGCTCTTAAGAAGTGCTTTTGAAATCATCATAAATAAAGCGGCGGGTATTCCCTTGCCGGATACGTCAGCCATAACCATGCCCAGATGATCTTCATCGATGAGGAAGAAATCATAGAAGTCGCCTCCGACTTCTCTTGCCGGTTCCATTGATGCGAAGATATCTATTTCATGACGGTGAGGAAATGGAGGGAATATATGCGGCAGCATGGAGACCTGAATTTTTGTTGCAAGTGACAGCTCTGTGCCGATACGTTCTTTTTCCTTGGTTATTTCTGTGATGTTTTCTATGTACTTAACAGTATCCTTCGAGAGTTTGTCAAAGGATTTGGCAAGTACTTCGATTTCATCTCCGGTGCGGTAAAGATCCTTCATTTCAAAGGCGCCGTTACCTGACTTTCCAGTGATATTGTCAGTCATCGATTCAATAGGTCTTACTATTCTGTTAGCAACAAAGAGAGATGAAATAGCTCCTATTAATATAATAAGGATTATACCAATTATCGTGATTTTACTTAACTTGCTTGTGCCATTTCTGAATGCAGTTGTGGAATCTGCGTTTATTCTGTTTATCTCGTCAAGCAGGTGTGTGGTGGGTGCTTTTGTACGCTCCTTGTCAACTACCGAGATAAGGGCCCAGTTAAGTGTTTTCATCGGAGTGCCGATCAGATAGTATTCCTTGCCGTTCAGGGTTACTGTTTCAAGGTTTGTCTTTTCATTCAGAGCCTGTGTGATAAAATCAGCAAGTTCCTTGTTGTCAGATTTTCTAAGATCCTCTGCGGTATCAGAATCCTCCAGCTGGAAAATACTGTTATTATTAGGAACCGCAATGATTTGACCATTGTTGTTTACTATAAAGACAAATTCTGTATCACTGTTTGCTTCGGCAATAAGTTCATCGATATTGTCAAGAACGATGTCAATACCTACCACTGCAACTGTTCTTCCATTTATGATAACCGGTGCAGAGCAGGTGATATTCATTGAATTATTGAAAGCATCTCGTTCAACACCAGTGAAAAAAATGTCGCCTTTTTCTAATGCGCCTACATACCAAGGTCTGTGGCGGACACGGAATGGTTTTTGCTTTCCGTTTTCATCATATTTATCAGCACCGCCATTTCCTACTCCAACATGCGTTCCGTCTGCAAGACCAATATAGCAGCTTTCTACCTTATCATTTGTTTCAACTAATGATACCATGGTATCTGTCATATTGCCAACAATACCGACGTATTCAGAGTGCTGATAATCAACCCCTTCTTCATAGAGAAGGTGTACCTCAAGCTGATCAATATTGTCAGGATCAGGAAGAGGAACTGTTGCTGGCTGGAGTGTATCAGCGTTTTCAAATAACTCTCCGGCAAGGTCACGGAGCATTTTAATATAGCCTTCAATCTCCGTGAATTCATCATCAAGTTTTTCGGCACGCAGATCATTCATTTTGGTGAGCGACTGCTCGATAACCTGATACATTGTATCTCCTGATACGTTTTCTATCGCATCATGCTGCTCAACACCTGATTTTTCTACTATTTTCTTGAGTGTCAGTGATTTGTACAATGAAATAAAAGAGGTGAAGCCGATTATAGCCAGAAGGAACACCAGCAAAACCGAGAGTATCTTGCTATGAAGTCCGCCAAATGTTATCCCCCAAATTTTTTTCAAGTCATTTCACCTCTCAGGTTCTTTTTCATTGTAAGGATGTTGCTTCCATTCACGTATTCATAGCTTACGTCATCCATATTCTTTTTTACTAAGAAAATACCCAGGCCTCCGATTTCCCTCTGTTCGAGCGGAAGATTAAGATTAGGATCTTCTTTTGCCAGCGGATCGTATGGAATACCATGATCTATGAATGTTATAGTTACGGCGGAACCATCAGGTTTAACTTCAACCCTTACAGTAGCAGGACCTGTTTCCGGATTATATGCGTAATGCGCTATATTGACAAATATCTCTTCTACGGCAAGGTCTATCTGCATCTGTACTTTCATAGGGCAGCCTGCATCTTCGAGCTGGACATCGACAAAATCCATAACTTCTGTCAGGTTATCTGTTAAAGCTTCAATATCGAGTTCTTTCATAAAATGTACTCCTCATTCAACAGTCAGGATATCCGAGAAACCAGTCACTTCGAATATTTCCATTATGTCTTCGCTTACGTTGATAATCTTCATTTTCCCTTGCTTGTTCATCTGTTTTTGAGCAATCAGCAGCACGCGGAGACCTGCAGATGAGATATATGCAACATCCTTAAGATCCATGATGAGTAAGGAGATTCCTTCAAGAGAAGTTCTGACTAATTCATCAAGCTCAGGAGCTGTTTTGGTATCGATTCTGCCTTCGATTTTGAGTGTAAGCTTTTCAGATTCTCTGATTTTTTCAATATGCATGTTCTTTCCTCCCGTAGTTAAGATTTGTTATATATCATGTAATTTACATATCAGACTCAGACGTTGAAGTATCTTTCGATTACAACTTCAGTTCTGTCGTTTTCAAGCCATACTTTAACTTCATCAGCTAGTTTTGATATAATAGACTTTTCAAGTTCGTCCCATTCCTCTGCCTTTTTGTCCTTATTATCGGAAAGCTTTTGGCGGTAAAGCTGAAGGGACCAGAAATCTGCGCTTGGAGCAGGGAAGATCGTGCTTCCGGTGCCTATTCCAAGACATGCTTCATTTATACTCTTAAGAAAGTTTTCATCATCTGCCGATGTTGTCTGAAGACTGCGGCGAAGCAGTTCGCGTATCTTTCCTCCGATACCTTTTGCATTTTCATTTTTGCCGCTGGTTGAAACAGAGAGTATCTGCTTTTCCTGTACTCTGTTTGCCTGCTTGTCAGCTGAGAGACAGATCATACAGAGGAGACCATATTTGGTCTGTTTGGTTTCAAGCCAGAAATCTGCTCTGAAATCATCAAGTATACCATGTACCATACATATTGTTTCTTCAGTTAGAAGACGCAGATGCATGGCTTCTTTTCCTTTTATTCCGTTATATGCAGCAAACCTTTCCGCTGTATCCATTGCTTCTTCACGGCCTCTAAGATCGCTGTATACTGTAATAACATCAGTTTTCATAGCAAACTCCTTATTCGATAGTCAGTATGTCGGAGAATCCGGTGATCTCAAAAATCTCAGTTATCTCTTCGCGGCATCCCGTGATGACCATTCTGCCTTGATTGGCCATTATCTTCTGAGCTGCAAGAAGTACACGAAGTCCGGCGGATGAGATATATTCCAGCTTTTCCATAGCAATACAGAGTTCATTAATGCCTTCGAGAGAATTCCTTATGAAAGCATCAAGCTTCGGAGAAGTAGTGGTATCGAGGCGACCTTCAAGTTCAATGACCATTTTGCTTCCGCTTGTTATAACGTTATACTCCATTTCTGATTACTCCTTTCGTATCGTAACTAGTGATATATAGCAAATTAATACTATTATAATTATATCATAAGAGGGCGAATAAAGCAACAAAAAAATACGAAAAAATGCGGCTTCCCAAGAACAATACAGATAATTTGTCAGCGGCATAGCAAATTCAGAAGCATTTACGCAGATACTACCTAAAGGTAACGATTTTTCACCTTCATATACTTATAAGTTCCTGACTCCAAAAAAAGATTCCCTTATCCTCGGAGATAAGTTTATGTCAGCTGTAGGGATACAGAAAACGAAAGAAGATACTATTCAAAAGCAAGGAAATAAAAAAGAAATTGAAGAGCACCAAAAAACAAATGACATCGCTAAAAAATCGACTGTTTCAAAAATAAAATAGTGTCCTCCAAAAAGAAAAAAGCCTGTCAGACTTATCAAAATGTGATGATAAGACATGACAGGTTTTTTCTATGTTCGAAATTAATATAGAATAATCAGGTGGGATTCATACATCTATTTTCTAGTTGGAATTATTAAGAAAAAATATTGCTTAATAAGCGTGTATATGGTATAATTAGTTAAAAGTGTGTGCCTGTTCTTTTGTGAGAGGTGATTATAATGAAAAGACTAGATGACTATCCGACTCATGAGATATGCGGCCTGAAGTATCGCTGTGGAAGAGTTAAACCTTTCGGTGCGAGCCTGGTCGGTGAAGACGCAATTAACTTTTCGGTGTTCTCAAAGTATGCAATATCTTGTGAACTGTTGTTATATCATGATGGCGAGCCGGAACCGTTTGCAGTCATTCCGTTTTCTGATGAATTTCGTATTGGCAATGTTTTTTCAATGATAGTATTTGGTCTTGATTATGAAGACCTTGAATATGGGTACCGTTTTGACGGACCATTTGATCCTGCTGATGGGCAGCGTTTTGATAAAACCAAGGTTCTGCTTGATCCATATGCTAAACTGGTCGGCGGTATGGAAAAATGGGGCAAAGACTTTGATTCTGATGAGACTTTCCGTTTCCGTGGAAAGGTTATTCCTGAGGACTATGACTGGGGTGGCGATAAGCCGCTTGAATTACCGATGAAAGATCTTATCATATATGAAATGCATATTCGCAGTTTCACAAAGGATCCTTCGTCAAATGTAAAGCATAAAGGTACTTTCGCCGGTGTTATTGAAAAGATTCCATATCTTAAGGAACTTGGCATAAACTGTGTTGAACTTCTCCCGATATTTGAGTTTAATGAACTTGAGAATACAAGAGAGTTTAACGAAGAACGTCTCTGTAACTACTGGGGATATTCGACTGTAAACTTCTTTGCTCCAAAGGCGGGATATGCATCAGTATCAGCTTTGGGTCTGACAGCGGAAGAGCTTAAGAATATGGTGAAAAAGCTTCACAAAGCCGGAATTGAGGTAATACTTGATGTAGTATTCAATCATACTGCGGAAGGTAATGAGCAGGGGCCATATATATCTTTCAGAGGTATAGATAATAAGACGTATTATCTGCTTACTCCTGACGGTTATTACTATAATTTCAGCGGCTGTGGAAATACGATGAACTGCAATAATGCAATAGTAAGAAACTATATACTTGACTGTCTGAGATACTGGGTATCAGACTATCACATAGATGGATTCAGATTTGATCTTGCGTCTATACTATCTAGAGACAGCAGCGGTGCCCCTATGACGAGTCCGCCTCTTCTTGAAGTGCTGGCACATGATGCAGTTTTAGGCAAGACAAAACTTATTGCTGAAGCCTGGGATGCCGGAGGACTCTACCAGGTAGGCAGCTTCCCTGATTGGGGACGCTGGGCAGAATGGAATGGGAAGTATCGTGACTGTATTCGAAAATTTGTTAAAAGTAGTGCAGAATGTGGCCCTGAATTAATATGCCGTCTGAGTGGTTCAGCTGATCTGTATGGAAATCGTTCTTCGGAAGCATCAATCAATTTTGTTACATGTCATGATGGATTTACTATGTATGACCTTGTATCTTACAATGAGAAGCATAATTTAGCAAATGGAGAAGATAACCATGATGGATGCGATAATAATGACAGCTGGAACTGTGGTTGTGAAGGCGAAACTGATGATGCTGAAATAAATGCTCTCAGGCGCCGTCAGATCAAAAACGCAGCTGCTCTGCTTCTCCTCAGCCGTGGTATACCTATGCTTCTTTCAGGTGACGAGTTCATGAACACGCAGTATGGCAATAATAACGCTTACTGTCAGGATAACATTATTTCGTGGCTAGACTGGAGCAGACTTGAAGAAAACAGAGATATTTTTGAATTCTTCAGCAAACTAATCGCGTTCAGAAAAGAGCATCCAGTTCTACGAAGGACAGATTTTTATACAGGGATGAATAGTACAGGATACCCTGAATTATCATTCCATGGTGAAAATCCATGGTCAATCGATGTTACAACACCGTTTCTGACTTTTGGTTTTATGTATACCGAGTCTGCGAAAGACTATGATGTTGATGAAGACTCCTTCATTTACTGCGCTGTAAATGCGCATTGGGAGAAACACATAATAGGACTTCCTATAATTCCAAAAGGAATGAAGTGGAACGTGATTGCATATTCTGCGGATGATAAACATACAGGCTTGAATGTCAAGGACTATGTTGATCTGACGCCTAGAAGTATAATGCTTCTGATAGGGAAAAAACAAAAGAGAAAGAAAAAAACAGATCAATGAGCTTTTCTTTTTTTATGCTCGTGAACTATTAAATTCAAAAATACATCAGTTAAGAGAGATGAAAGAGAAATGTTGAAGATGGATATTATCCCGGTGATACTTTCCCTTATCGGTTTGGCTGGCATGATAGGTACTGTTATCTGGGTACTGATGCGCGGTAATAACACCCGTTCAACCAAATTGTTTGTTATTTGCCAGGCTGCTGTAATGATATGGCTTATCTCACAGCTTATGAAGCTTTTTTCAGTGAACACAGAACAGTTCTGGATAAGCTATGTTGTCGGAAATATAGGAATAAGCGCGTTTGCGCCTTCATGGATGATGTTTGCAGCTGAGTATTCTGATTATCGTCAGTATCTGCGAAGACCGTGTCGTTTCCTTGCGGCTATTTCAGTCATATTCTTTGTTTGTGTAATAACTAATCCGATTCATCATCATTATTATATATCATTTGAGTTCAGAAACGTTGTCTGCGGAAGAATATACTACCTTTCACAGATAGTGTATTATGTGCTTATTTTTGCAGGTATATGTCTGATGTTCATCAAGCATTCGCAGAGTAACCGGCGAATGACTAATCAGTCTATACTAATAGCGATTGCTATTGCAGTACCGCTATGTATCAACACGCTTTCTGTAGTAAAGATAATAAAGACAGATATTGAGCTTACACCGCTATTTTTCGCTTTTTCAGTTGTGATGATTCTTCTGGCAATAGGACGATACGGTCTACTGGATATTAACCGAATCGCTATAAATGATACTATTGACAGTATTGATGTTGCAGTTGTAGTATTTGATGCGGATGATATAATGACATACAAAAACCAGTATGCTGAAACGCTTTTATCCCTTAAAACCGGGTCAACTCTTGACGAACTGATTGATGCTGTAAAGAAAAAGACAGGAACTAAAATTGAAAAAAACATGACATCTTGTGAACTTCAATACAAAGGTGCTTATTATAACGTAAGGCAGAACTTCTGCACTAACAAAAAGGGTGAAAGAATCGCCAGCATTATCATCGTAACTAATGTTTCTGAATACTATGAACTCCTTGATACGGAAAAAAAGCTCTCACTTGAGCAGGAACGTAACCGTATTGCACAGGAGATACATGATTCAGCTGGGCATACATTTACTATGATCAGCTCACTCTCACGTATAATAGATGCAGATCTTTCAGGCAAAGATGTTCCGGAAGAAACAATTGGCTACATACGTGAGATAGATGGTTTGTCGCGAAGCGGTGTAACACAGCTGCGTTGCTCAATCAATAATCTGCGTTCTGATGAATTTATGACTTCAGTAACGAGGGCGATCAATACTGTAACATCGGCAGTACGTGGAGTGGATATTGATGTTTGTACACAGGGGGTAGAAGATGAAAGCTTCGCATTTTGTATTAATGCTGTTTACGACAATACCCGTGAGACTATAACCAACTCTATGCGTTATTCCAGTGCTGACAGAATCGATATTATTGTGAAGTTCCTTCCAGATATGCTTGAATTGTATATTTTGGATAACGGCCGAGGCTGTTCGAATATATGTGAAAACAACGGACTTCGTGGTATACGTGAACGTACAGAAGCTCTCGGAGGAACTGTAAAGTTTTCTTCTGTAAAGGGTGAAGGATTTAATACAACAATCAAGATCCCTAAAAAGTAAAAAGTGAACTCTCTCCTATCTAAAAAGAGTTTGGAGAGAGTTCATTATTTAGTTCTCACATAAGATATGAAATGAAAATAATCGCTTCTATCGGGAGTACTGTTATAAGAATTAGAAACAGTGATTTGATATGGTTTCCCTTTTCGTAATGGAGAGTTGCTATAAATTCTCTTATAAATGCATTTATCCAGAAATAGGACTTTGTTCTGGCACCGATGCCCTCAATAGGTATACCTAGTTCATCTGCAATGCATCCCGCACGAAAAACATGGTAGTTAGTAGTTGAAAAAGCAATATTCGGTTCCTCTTTTCTCTCTTTTATAAGATCGTATGAGAAACGGATATTCTGGTCGGTGTTGGTGGACCTGTTTTCAACAAGTATTCTGTCTTCAGCTATTCCCTTTGAAACAAGATAGTTATGTATCGCTTCACCTTCAGATATGATCTCATCACTTCCCTGACCTCCTGAAGGGACAAAAACTAAATCTTTCCCAGTTGCCTTTTTCTGCATTTCGGCAAATTTTATTGCCTTGTCGGTACGCGACTGAAGGAGTTTGGTCAGTCCTCCGTCTTTTGTTATCTGACATCCAAGTATCAGTATGAAATCCTTGTTGAATTCAGGTACGTGTTTTGCAGCTCTTAAAGCAGAAAGTGCAGTGCCCAGAAGAACGCATTCCAGATATGCCATAATGATTGCGATAATGTCTTCCAGACAGTTTTCAATCAGTACAAAAAAACTTGAATATCTGTGAACTTCAGCACCTGTATATTCAAGGAATGGATATACAAGATTAGGCACGATTGTACCTATGCAAAGAAAGATCCCAAGAAGGAATCCAAGCATGTTTTTTAGGCAAATTCCTTCATTCTTCAAAAGGAAAAGATTGCTGATGCTTATTGTTAGTGATACAATGATCGAAACAGGCAAAAGAAGAATTGTAAACAGCTGTGCTGAGTTTATGGATCCTTCCAGCAGATTTAGAACTGAAGGATTCATATCATGTGAATTCTGGTACACAATGTTTAAAATCTGATTTGTGAGCAGAAAGAGTATAAATACAATAGTTCCGAGAAGCCAAGCGTTTGAATATCTGCATAGAGTAGTTTGTGTATTCTCACGATATCTTCTCAGGAAGTTGTTTAGTATCATTATAAGGATAAGGATGAATGATACCGGAAAGAGAATATCACCTCTGCATCTGCCGAAGTAATTGTCTATCGTTATAATTCCAAATGAGTGAACATAAAGCGCTCTGACAGAGTACGACTCACCGTTATCTTCGCTGACTTCAACAAAGGACACACCTTTTGACACCGAGCGAAAATCCATGTTGAGAACATTTCCGTCTATGTTCTGTTCTGTACATTCTACGATGCTTTCATCATATTCAATGATTAAGTTTTCTGTTGAATTCAGATCAAAGTTTAGAGAACAGCTTTTGCCTAATAATCCAATGCTGATCAGGGAAATTAGCATTAATGAGAAAGATAGTATTAATAACCTTGGAAATGCTCCGAGCCTTTTTTTATTTTGGGCAGAACCCATATTTTTTTGCCTCCTGAATCCTGAGATGTCAAATATACTGATGTAGTTTGAATAATGAATCTGAACGTATCAGATAATTCAATTATATACTAATTCAGGATATAAAGCAAGTGATCATGTGCAACTCTGCATGCTTGCAATAAAGGCTGAAATGTGGTAGAATTATTATCAAGTGAAAAAACGGAGTGATCTTATGTCTCAGAAAAAGAAGAAAATTATACCTTCTTCTGTGGAGGTACCAAGATATCGGATAATATTTTCCAGCATAATAATGTGTGCAGTAATGCTTTCTGTATTCGCGGTAAGGCTGCATATTGAGAAACTCACCGGCCATTCTCTTGATGTGTTCGCTAATACAGATGGGTTATATGCTGACTGGTTTCTTTACTGCAAGGAGATAGTATGTTTTGTAATTGCATGCGTTATCTGCCTTTATAGTGTCGGAGAGAGGATTTTCCCGGATTCTCCATATAATGGAGGAAGACTGTTTAGCAAAAAAGCAATCTTCCCTGTTTCGTGTATCGGTGTATATCTAATCTTTGCATGTTTATCTTCATTGTTTTCGAAGAACAAGGAAGTTGTTCTATTAGGAGTATGCACTGAATTTGAAGGATTATTGGCTGTTTTTTCATATTGTGTGATATTTCTCTTTGGATTAGTATTTATAAACGGGAAGAAAATCTGTTCCGTTTTCAGATGGTCGCTTATCAGTCTGACAGCATTAACTGGGATTCTTGCGGTGTTTGAGTACACAGTATCACCACTGATGGAACTTTCTTTCATGAAGTATCTTATAGCTCCGGAAAAATACAGAGCAGCTGCCGAAACTCTAAAGATAGGAAATGATTTCCGTGAATCAGTTCTAACCTTTTATAACTCAAACTATACAGGTGAGTTCTTTGCCCTATTATTCCCTGTATCTGTTTATGCGGTATTTGCGGCTAAAAAAACAGTATCTAGAATACTGGCAGGTCTTCTTGCTGCGGTTGCCTTTGCTGCATGTGTTATGACCAATGCTACTGCTTCGTTTTATGTTGTGTTGGCTGAACTTATAGTACTTATCATTTTCTTTGCTGCAAAGAAGATAATACCGGTGAAACCGTTGCTGATAGTAGTAGCTTCATTTGCGTTCCTTGCAATCTGTCTTGATCTTTTTACTGGAAGGGATTTTACTAATAACATTATTAAAAGCATGACAAATTCAGGAACATATGAGTCCTCAAGAACTGTTTATACCCTTGAAAAAGCCGAGATCCGCGGCAGAGAGCTTTATATTTCTGCTGATGGATCAGGATATACGATAAAGCCACCATATGAAAGCGGCGAGACGCTGACAGCAGTTTCTGACACAGGTGAAAAATATGCTGCTGAAGAATCAGACAGAACGCATCTTCTTATTTACGATGATGCTCTTGATACTAATATCAATATTGTTCTTGTTGAAGGAATAATGTATCTTGATCTTGGATATGACAGCTCGATCGACCTGGCTGTTACAACCGATGGCTTAAAGCTTATTGCTCAGAACCGTTCACTTCTAAGTGAAATACCTGTTGCTCCTATGGCAGACAGTTCGCTGACTCGTTTTTATGGCCTGGCTACAGGTCGAGGATACATATGGATCAATTCGTTTCCGATACTTAAACAATGCCTTATAATCGGAAAGGGGCCAGGTAACTTCCCGTTTTCTTTTGTACAGAATGATGTAGTAGGCCTTAGCAATACTGATGGAACTTACCACCTTGTTGTCGATAAGCCACATTCTCGATACTTTCAGATTGCCTTGACTTGTGGAATTCCTGCTTTGGCAGCAGTTATAGTCATGTTTGCAGCTTTTCTTATCAGTGGAGGAAAGTCTGCTCTCAGATGGAATAAGGAAGATCTTCTTAGTGATAAGAACAGAATCTTCTTTATCTGTCTTTGTGCTAGCATAGTCGGATTCTTTGTTGAAGGAATTGTAAATGATGGAACTATTACTGTTGAACCTTTATTCTGGCTGATATTCGGATCAGCATTTGGAATGCTTCAGGATCTGAAAAAGGAGGCTTCAAATGCGTAAATTATTTGCTACTTTATCAGCCTCTGTATTAGCTTTTTCAATGAGTGCGTGTTCAGGTGAGGAGAAGGCTATACATGTTTACGCTTCTCCTTCAGTAACTGCTTCAGACGGAACAGCTTATGAACTCTCAGTAAGTCAGCTATATAAAGTTGATTATGACGAGCTTGACTCGTCGAAGGTTAACGCTGTATGTAAAGCAGCTGGGCTTGGCT
The DNA here is from genome assembly GCA_017960805.1 of Ruminococcus sp. GTDB lineage: Bacteria > Bacillota > Clostridia > Oscillospirales > Ruminococcaceae > Ruminococcus. The sequence goes on along the minus strand of JAGCYM010000075.1, from coordinate 24,090 downwards.
ATACGCCTGAGAATGCTGACAGTATCTGCTTCGGTGAGAATATATTTGGTATCGGCCTTGCATCAGTTGTATATTTTGGAAAGTACGCAAAGGGACTTACTGATGACGAATGGGAGAAGCTTGCTGAGATTGCCGCTGATACAGATAAAAACATTTCAGTTCTGACCGGCGGTAAAGGGAATCTGGACGGTATAAGCCGCCAGGCTGTCTATGCCAGCAGAATACCTGATAATCCATATTTTGATGCTATGGTAGAAGAGATCATCAATGATATGATCGTTCAGAACAGCTGTACAAGAAGCGAGGCATTTGAGCTCCTTTATTCCGAAGGAGTAACTATAGAAACTCCTTTTGCGCCTTCTATGCAGGAAGCTGTTGATAAGGTATACTCCGATCCGAAGAGTTTTTCAGAAGAACTGAATATATTCCCTCAGTCTGCCTGCGCGGTGACTGATATGGATGGCAATGTCATAGCTCTTGCGGCAGGCAATCATGGCAATAAGGCATATAACCGAGCTTATCGTACTCTTCATCCTATAGGCTCATCAATAAAGCCGTTGTCGGTATATACCCCAGCTCTTGTAGACGGTATTATCAGTTTTTCTTCCATAGTATCTGATGCTCCTATGATGAATGAAGGTACTCCGCAGGCGTGGCCACGTAATTATAACCTTGTGTATGATGGCGATATTACTGTTACATATGCGTTGAGACAGTCAAAGAATACTGTCCCGGTAAAACTTGCAACATCTATTGGAGGAGATAAGTGCCTCTCCTTCATGCGTGAGAAGTTCGGATTTACTACGCTTACTGACGGAGATGCTGAAATATCATCTATATCACTAGGATATCTTGAAAAAGGAGTATCGATGACAGAACTGGCTGCGGCCTATAGTGTGTTCGGCAGGGGAGGAGAATATTCGTCTCCCAGGTTCTATACTCGCGTGACAGACAAGAACGGAAAAGTTATCGCTGAATCTGATCATGAAACTATCCAGGCTATCCCGTCTGGTGATGCCTGGATAATGAACAGACTTCTATGTTACAATATCTGCAAAGACAATGGTATTGCGCAGGCAGCTCGTCTGAATGACGGGAGTGAGGTTATCGGAAAGACAGGAACCGTTGATAACGAGAACGGAAACGATACGGACAGACTATTTGTCGGCCTTACTCCTGAGTACTGCGCTTCTGTATGGATAGGTTATGATAATCCTGATTCGGTTATTGACAGGACTGATTACAAGCTTCCGGCTTCCATATGGAAGTCTATAATGGAGCTTGCGGACAGAAACGTTTTTTCCTTTGCTCCGGATGATGGAGTTGTAACGACGGAGTATTGTATCAAAAGCGGCGGAATTGCCGGAGAAGGTTGTTCAGATACTGAAACAGGATATTACCTGCCTGATAATATGCCTTCAAAATGTGATATTCATTAATTCTATAACAGCGTGGAAATACTATTTGTTCCACGCTGTTGCTTTTTACATATATGTGTGATATAATTATTATATGTTGAGGCGGAGGAGATCTGCCCCGATAATTCATACGTTAGGAGATGGTTTTGATGAACAGACCTTTGAGAAAGCTGCTTGCTTTCTCTGCAGCAACGGCAATGATTGCAAATGTTCCAATTATGTGTGCTAATGCCAAATACGTGGCAGAGCAGGTCGGCGGAAAAGAATTCGATTCAATGATACAGTATCCGGACAGAAATGTATACATTGAAAACGGAAATATCGAAAATATTTCAACCGACCAGCAGCTGGTTGTAGTTGGCACTGACGGAACGACAAAACTCATATCACTCTCAGAAGGTATAGAAGGCGGTGTCAGCTATGCCTCAACGACTATGGGAATTTATGATTTTCTCGCACCAACAACGGCAGAGTTCGGTTTCGATTTCTATGATGAATCATACCGTGTCAGCTCAAATAACGGCATTTCGGTCATAAGCATTGAAGACGGATTCGTTCTTATGGATAAGGATGGTAAGGTCTTATCAGAGAAATATGATGGCATCTTTAATATGAACGGAAGCTATTTCAATGTTAAAAAAGGAAATGCTGTAGGAGTTATTGACGTTACTGGCAAAGTAATTATTCCACCGTCTGAGGAGATAAAAAGTGTCTATATCACTTCTGATGAAAAGAATTTCCTTGTAAACGGAAACAGTAAGGATTACTTTACGGATCTTTCCGGCAAGGTTGTTACTTCGTCATTTGATGATCTGCGTGCTGCGATGGGTTCCACTTTGTATTTTTACTGGTCAGCCGGTTCAGAACCTTCCTATAACAGCACATTGACTCTCAGCAATCAATATTATGAGTCCTGTAAGGATGGAAAGTATGCACTTGTAATCGGCGCATCGTCTGAGCCTGTTACAGATTACTTTGATATCCTTGATATGAAATATGATTCCACTGAGCAATCATATTATTTTATTGGAAAAAATGAAAAGCGCACAGAGAGCGGTGAATTCAATTATGAATACATCTTAACATATTTTGATGCTGAGGGAAAAGTAACTGAAAGCAAATCAAATGATTATGATACTAAGGAGTATGGCTGGACTGATTCATATATTCTAGATGAAAATGATGGCAAGGAAGTATTTTTTCAGTGGGCCGGAGGTAATCTCAAGTGCAGTGCAATAAGGTATTATCTTCACAAGAAGAATTATGGTTCATATGATGGACTTTATGATCAGATCCTTGATTCAGAAATGAATGTTGTTCTTGAAGCCGATACTATTCAGGTCCTGGGTTTCCCGTTCGGATTTACTGCTGAGAAAGACGGCAAGATAAATCTTCTGAACGGAAAACTAGAAAAGATCGATGAATTCAATGAATTCAAGGAAAGTGGTGCAGTGTCCGGATTCATAGGAAAAAAAGGTGATAAGTATTATATTTATAACAGGGCTCTTCAACTTTCAAATGACAATGCAGATGCTGAATTATTCAGCTTTGACGGAGCTTATCCAGTTGGAGAGAACAAACTCTACTACATAAAAAATGGAGCAAATGTTACACTATATAACAGCAGTTATGAAGAGATATTAAGTTACACTTTTGTGCCCAAGAATGAGGGCGCTTTCATTAAGGTGTATACAACTTGCAGAGACGGAAAAATGACTTTGAACGCAACTGAATACGGTGATGAAGAAGGAAGTAACTGGCTTGGGAGTCAGTCAGTTGATTATTACTTCAATAATAAGCTGGAACCGCTTCAGGATACTGAATATGATTCAATAAAGCTTGCTGGTGATTATTTCTACGTTTATAAAAATGGTGATGCAAGAGCTAAGCTTATAACTGCCAAAGGCAAACTCGTAAGAGAGGTTGCTAAGGATACTTATTTCCTAGAAAACGGTTATTATGCTGAGAGTGAGAATGGTGTTGTCAGCTTTTCTGATGCTTCAGGTAAACTGATACGTAAATTCAATTCAAGTTATGGTTTCAACGGAGTTTCTTCAACGGATCTAACTAATATCATACTTAATGATAAGAACGCTGAAACAGGTGTGTGCTCATCATATATCTATGACCTTACAACAGATAAAGTCAAATATAGTCAGACTGGCAAGTATGATATGATCGATATGATCTGTGAGGATTATATCCGCGTTCTGAACGCACCAGATGACAGCACTGACAGTTCACTATGGACTGACGACCAGTGCTATGAAACCGGTCTTGTTCGTATTGACGGAACGGAGATGATCGCACCATGCAGCGGGCAGAGCATCAGTTTTAATAACTATTGTTATGGTTCTTATTCACGTTCAGATTACCGCGATCTGGCTATTGATACTATCTATAACAACGGTCCGGTAAGCGAGTTTTATGCAAATGAAAAGTATCTTAATCCTATGGGAACAGCAGAAGATATTGGGTTATTCGTTGTTCTCAACGGTGTATACATTCCGCTTAAGGATCTTGATCCTCTATATTCAAGTGCCAATGGATATGGTACAGCAATCAAGACACAGTATGGTACCTATGTTGTTATCAAGGATGGTAAATGGGGAATTGCCGGCAAGGACGGCAAGCCTCTCAGTGAGATAAAGTATGATCAGATCTGTGAATTTGCTGACGGAATCGCATGGACACTAGTCAAAGAGGAAAAGACAATCGTCGCGGAAAGAAATATGTGGGTAAATGAGCTCAGGAGATCTGTTTCTGAAGGTGAAGAGTACAAGATTTCAATTAATAAACTCGGACTCATAACCAAAGATGGAAAAGAACTGGTTGAGCCATATTATGATGGGACATACAGCTCTAATCACAATGACATCGAGCATTTTGGAAATACTTATTTTACAAGACGTGCAGTAGAAGGAAAACAGAACCGATACGAATATGGCATATACAGAGGCGCTGACTACTTCAATGACTTTACTGCAAAATATGACTACGATACAGCTGTTCAGTATGGTGATCTGTATCTTGTTAGCAAGAATGGTCTCAAGGGTGTAGTTACATCTGAAAATGAGATAGTTCTTCCGATAGAGTTTGCTGAAGTATTATGGTTCCCGGGTACTGAGAAGATAGTGCTTGATAAGTACGATGAAGAAACTAATGAAATACTTTCCAATCAGCATTTCAGTTCTGCCATATCTGATCTGGATGATGGATCAAAGCTTATAAATGTTAAGACTTCAGAAGGCAAGATAAGAGCATACCAGATACGTGATGTTGAAGAGACTACTATTACAACCACAGTTACCACTTCTGTAGCAAACACTTCTGAAACAACTACTACTGTTTCTTCATCAGCAGCAGAAACAACGACTACAGTATCATCTGTAGCATCAACAACTGCAGTGACTTCAACTTCTGCTTCATCATCCCTTTCAGTTACAACTACATCATCAGGAGAAACAACTGCTTTTTCAGCATCAGCTACATCAACTACAGCTAGTCAGACAACAGTGACTACAACAGCTGCTGAGACTTCATCTGAAACTACTGTAACAACTACTTCCGGTCAGGAGAAAAAAGAATTTGACGGAGAGTGGTATTATGACAGAGCAACCAGTAATGGAGAAACACTGACAATGGAGGGGGCGATTTCTGCAACACTTAACAGTAATGGTACAGGTAAGCTCAAGATTTATTCATCCGGTCAGTTAGCTGAAGAACATGATTTCATTTGGACAGGAACCGAAGATACAGTCTATATTACGATTTCCAATCAAACCCTGACATTATCATATGACAGCGATACTGACGAGGCAACATTTACTGAAGATGGTGTGGTAATGTATTTCAAGCGTGGAACTACTGATTCTTCTGAGTTATCTTTAGGCGATGCTAATGGGGATGGAAATATTGATGCTAAGGATGCTTCATTCATACTATCCGAATACGCAAAGCTTTCAACTGGCGGTGAATCATCACTTACTGAAACACAGAAGGCAGCTTCCGATGTAAACGGTGACGGAAATACAGATGCAAAGGACGCTTCTGCAATACTCGCATATTATTCATATCTCTCAACTGGAGGAAAGGACTTATTCAAAGATTTCCTTAAAGTGTGATTAGGGTTTGCTTATTAGTTATCTGAGCAGATTCAAAATATAATTTTTATGGGGCTGAATCGACGATAGTTTCAGCCCCGTTATTTTAGAAAGATATATACCACAGATACCAGAAATACTATTCTCATTCTAAATCTGAACTTTTTCTAATCCTTTTTTATTTTACTGCACCCTATCTATGTTGGAAGAGGTATTATTAATAAATGCATATGATTTGTCTGATATTATTAAGGAAGTAACTATTATGCCAAAAGATGATAATACAACTAATGCAGATACCTTTCATCAAATCGTGCAGACCAAGCTAAGAATGAAGCATTCAGGAAAAAGGTCGATGAATTCAATAAAAAAAGAGAAAAGGAATATGGAGACGGAAAGAAATTTGCTACTCCTGAAGAAAAGATGGCATATGAGAATGAGCGCAGAAATGCAACTCAATACTCAAAGCCAGAAAACAAGCGTTAAAGGAAATACAATCCTTCTATGAACAGTAAATATGGAGCCAAGGATATCAAAGCACCGAGTCTAACCTCTCCTAAGAAGGATAACTCGGTTAAAAAGAAGTAGTCTCAGTAACGTTTTACATTCTTTACCGCATATTTAGTTATTCCTGCTCTAAAATGAGCGGGAATAACGTTTTAAGGGGATTATTTGATTATGTAGAGCTTATCTAATAATAGGAGTATATCAAATGATGCCCTCCAACTTACACACTTTACTTGCCCCCTACAACAGTTCATAGTTGAATTTGACGCTAGATACATTTTTATCGTAGTATATCAGACGTTGAAAAAGGATACTATCAAACGGTTTATAAGCCGTTTGAAAAGTATCCTTTTTGATTATGGACTTTGACTGGTTAACTACGTTTAATCAGTTCTTTTCTCATAGCAATAAGATCAAAATGATCAAGATGCTCATCTTTTATAAAATCAGCAGCCTTCCAGTTCTTCAATTCTGAATCAGGGTTTCCAAGGAGCCATTGCTGGAAAAGTACTATATCTGATACATTGAATTTTCCGTCCATATTAACATCGCCTTCAATATCTTCTTCAGGGTCATCAATATGGTTTTCATCAAATATGTATGTAGCATTCTTGAGGAACGGATCATCCTCTTTCTTTTCAACCTTATTCCATGTTTCCTTGCTTCCGTAGAATGTTATGGTTGCTCTTGCTGTTATGTCAGAAAAAGCACGCTCATCTATTTTTGTTAGTTTTCCGGAAAGCTTGACATCAGTAAGTTTGTTGCAGTAAGCAAATGCCATGCTGTCGATAAATGTGGCACCCTTAACCTCTACTGATTCAAGATTTGAACAATAGAAGAATACATTATCGTTTATCGCTGAAACGCTTGAAGGAAATACAACAGAAGTAACATCCAGATTTCTGGCGAAAGCGCTTGGGCAAACATACTTGACACTGGAAGGTATCACTACTTTACCTTTGGTTGTCTGTGCGTCTACTAGAGCACCATTTATAATAACAAGAGGATCTTCTTTTTGCAATGCTTTCAGCCATGCTGTGTTTTCAAAAGCATTTGATTGTATTTCTACTAAATGATCAGGGAAATTAACTTCTTCAAGTGCGGGACAGCTCTCAAAGGCTCGAATTCCTATTTTCTGAACACTGTCAGGTATCGTAACAGATTTGAGTTCGGAACAGTAGCCGAACGCATAATGTCCTATTTCAGTTACCGTATCCGGTATAGTTACTGATTTGAGCGGACGATTTTGGAAGGCGTACATTCCTATTACAGTAACCGGAAGTCCTTCAATTGTCGATGGAATATCGGCTGATGTTGCTGATGTATTACAGAATGAGATCTCAATATGATCTGAATACTTTAAATATTTGTATATTCCTTCTTCTCCGGTTGTATAGTTTCCTTCTGCATATGCTGAAAACTGATTTGCTGAATAATTACAATTCTGAACTGGCAGAATCGCTCCAGATGTTAGAGTTATGGCTGCAAGAAGTGCAGCAGTTCTTATTACCATTTTTTTAGTTTTCATTTAAATCACCATCCCTTGAGTTCTTACATGTTTCCTACTTAGTCATATAAGCATCAATCTGTAATTTTCATATAGTGTTCTATAGCCTTGATGGCGTTGCGAATTGTTTTAGTAAACGAGTTCGTATGAATTGTCATCTGAAGATACGATATACAGTTGATACTACACAACTCAATTATAGTTATATTATAACATAATTGAGTGCAAAGTGCAATAGATTTTTATTGAAAATGCGCTCGAGGGGTGAAGCATTTTGTTTTGAGTGGGAGATAAGTATGTATCTGAAAAAATAGTCGTAAGAAATCCCAATGAAATCTTACGACTATTATGGATTTATGATATTAGATGCAAAAACTCTGAATAAAGAATTGAAATAATACAGAAATATACAAGAGTTATTTTAGAACGACTCCCCAGTTTGAACTGATCTTATGATACAGTCGGACTTTTTCCTTTTTCTTCTGCTTCTTTAGGAGCAGGAGTACAGCAACTGTAATACCAAGTGTAAGAAAGACTCCGATTACTATCATTGCTATACCAGCGCCGAGTGTGAAGTATAATAAAGCCCATATGATAATAGCAGCAATTAGGATAAGTGGCAGACAGAATGAAGTAAAGTTTCTTTTCTTGATTTTTATATAATGCTGAATGTCAGAAAGAGAGAGCATCTCATAGTTACGTGCTATGAAATTATCAGGCTGAGCCCATTTGCAGAATGCAGCAAGGTTGTCAAACTTTGCGTTATAGTCTTGATAATCGTGGAATTTTTCATTGAAACGTGCAACACGGTAGAGTACGTTTACACTTCCACCGGAACTCTTTTCAGCATCCAAAACGTGAATGATAGTTCCTGCCGCAGCCTGGCCCTTCACATTTTTGGTGATAAGAAACTTTCGGTCTACCGCTTCATCTATATTAAGTAAATGAGTCATAAATATACCTTCCTTGACTTTAAGATAATACTAAACTAATGAATGCCTTGCGTATTAAGTCATCAGATGTAATCAATCTTCTTTGAACACTTTCTTTATTGTATCATAAGATTAGAGACTTTGCAAGATATAACGAAGAAATTAAACATGATTCATTTTTTTGTAAACAAGGCTTTGATTATTTTTAGAATAAAGTTGATTCATTCTCATTCCTTAAGACTTACTTAAGGAGGGGGAGAGAATAGATCAAGATAATACTATTTATTGAATGACTTATTAGCTTTAGCTACTTTTTTTCGCTCTTTAGCCTGTTTGAGCATATCAGCCTTTGAAAGGCTTTCACCATTTGAATCGGATAATGAGTCATCTTCTCCAAGGAAGTTATCTAGACGTTTCTTGAAAGCGCCACCGCCTCCGTTTGAGAGCATAACACTACGTGCCTGATCTGCATTTCCACCAAACATAGCTGAGTTGTTCTGATATACTGAGCTATGACCGCCTACGCCATAAGGACTTGCCTGTGGGAAACCGCCCTGCTGTGGATAACCACCATGCTGATAAACAGAACCGTGGGTGCCACCGCTATATGGATTAGCCTGCGGGTAACCGCCCTGCTGAGGATAGCCGCCCTGCTGTGGATAACCCTGCTGAGGATAGCCGCCCTGCTGAGGATAACCTTGCTGAGGATAACCACCCTGTGGGTAACCCTGCTGAGGATAGCCACCTTGTGGCATATATCCCTGCTGTGGGAAACCACCCTGCTGAGGATAGCCGGCCTGTGGGTAACCCTGCTGTGGGTATCCGCCATGCTGCGGGTAACCGCCCTGCTGTGGGAAACCACTCTGCTGAGGATAGCCACCTTGCTGAGGATAGCCGCCTTGCTGTGGATTTAGTTCATCCGGGCCTGCGAATGGATTGTTGAAGCCGCTTGCGCCCTGCTCCTGAGCGTCAGAAGGCTGATCATAAAATGCATTTACCTCTGAAGTGCTGCCTCCGGATGTAGCAAATGGGTTTGTTTCATCAATTTCAAAACCGTTTGCGAACTCTGCTGGAGCTCCAAGCGAGGAAGAATCTGAGTTTTCAGTTTCAGTAACTGTTTCCTGAGAAACGTTATCATCATCATCATATCCACTCATAAAGTCTTCAACTGCATTTGGTATGAGTGTTACTGCAGGAACTGATTCTTCAGGCGAAAGAATGATCTGACAGCTTCCGTTTTCAGGAGCAGCGTTTATTAGCATTTTGATAGCTGCTTCATTAGGCTCAAAGAAGCTGTTGTCTTCAATTGTGATGATAATCATCTGGCGTGCTGTTTGATGTGCCGTAATGATAGACATAGCAGCAATTTCTTCTGCGGGAAGCGTTTCGGGAGTGCCTTCGTTGAATGTGATGCTTGATACTCCGGAGTAAATATCACCGGATTCTGCGACGATCAGTGCAAGACAAGCATCGGCATCTGCCTCTAAATACGGATATTTCTGCTTCAAAATACCAGCTAAATATTTCGCTGTTTCATAAAGTGTATTGATTTCCATATATTCCCTTATTCCTTTCTGAAGGATTATTGACTTCTTTCATAATGAATAAATCCCTATAATTATTCAGTTTCAACGTGTTTTTCAAGCCTTTTGGCCTTTCTGTCAGCTGCACGCTGTTTGTTGGCTGCAACCTCAGATTCAATTAATTCGCGTTTTTCATTTAGCAACTCTTCGTTGTATATACATGAGAGGGAGATATCATCCTCTGTGCCAAAATGAGCTCGTTTCGTCAAGTTGTTGACGACTATTTTCTTGAAATTCTCAATATCATAAAGGTGACTTGTAATTATAGTATGATAATCGAGGAAGTCAAATTCACTTCCAAAAGAGGTATAGAGTCCGTCAGTTGATGTGAACATAGCAATAAGCTTGTGTTTATCACGGTAGAATGCACTAAACATACCTGCAGCATTTGAATTGCACATCGATGCTGTAACATTTGCAGGGGCTGCTTCGTTGTATTCCATAGGCATTACTGCTTTTCCGTCATCGAAAATAGCGACAAGAGTTCCGTCACCGATCTGAACGCCAAAAGTGAAATTTTTTCCTGCAACTCCAACTATTAAAGTTGTGCCATAGTATGATTCAGGCGGGATAGCTTCAAATTCTTCTTCAGTGAATTTGCTTTTTTCCTCTTCTGTGACAGGATTATTCTTGATATGCTTTTCAACAAGAGCATTCCAGTCAGATATTATCTGCTTCTGAATATTCTTAATGATCATTTTATGATTCTTTGGAAGACATTCTTCGAAGCTCTCTTTATCAGTATAGAATCTGTCTATTGTTGAAATAGTTGCTTCAACAGCAAATTTAGAGCCAAGATTGCTTCGGAAGTGTTTCTTGCTTCCATGACCGTCAGCAACAACACAGACAGCATAATCGTCACATACCTTATAGGCAGAGCTGTCCTGGCAAACCAGACCTGTTTTTTCATGACTAGCACCCATGACTGAGTGACTGAAACCATTGAACATTTAATTCCGGACCCCTTCCAGTAATAATAATCGGGTAATAAGGTTTGTTTACCAGCCAGTATCGAAAGGAACGTCGTCTGTTTCAGCATTTCCAACGAGTTCCTGAATCTGCTGACCGAGGAGCTTCTGCTTAGCTGCGAATACATCCTCTTCACCAAGCTCGTGGCTTGTGTCATCAGAAAGAGTCATACTCTTACTTCCAATCTGAGAGGAAGTAACAGCTATGATCTTGATCATCTGGGCAAGCTGACCACCTGAATAAGCGTGAACTACAGTGTCAGCGGAACCTGTAAATTCTGTAAGAACATTGTCATTTGCTTCGCTTCCGATACCAAGAGCGGCTTTAAGGCCGAATTTGTACCAGCTGTTAGCCTGGAGTTCCTTTAGACCAGCCTTATAGTCATCTGAAGGATAACCATCAGTCATGAGGAAGATAACAGGTGCAAATGAAAGAGAAGGGGAGTTGAGGAATCCGTTACGTGACATTCTTGCATTAAGCTCCTTAAGAGCAGCACCAAGACTTGTAACACCACTTGCACGGAGTCTAGCCCACTCAAATTCCTCTATCGGAATAGGTGTTGAATACATCCATTTAACATCGGTTGAGAAAGTGAGAACAGCTACTTTAACTTCTGTATCAGCTTCACCGACTTTGCGTATTTCAGGGATAAGCTCTTCCATAACAGTATTGAGCTCACCCATTTTCTTTCCCTTCATACTTCCTGAAGTATCGATAAGGAAGAAAATTACGAGACTTTTTCTTGAAACGCCTGTTGCGCTTAGGGGATCATCGTCGAAATCGAGAAGATCATCTGCCGGAGCGGTATTAACACTGCCTGCAGAAGCAGCATTATTCATTGCTGCATTAGCTCCAGGATTATTAAGGTTTTCAATATTCATAAACTACATCCTTTCAGTAATCTGAAATTAGATTTTAGATTTGTGCTTTGATCTGGCCAAAGTCGATCTCCAGACCCTGCCATACCGGGAAACCTTTTCCCGGAGCTATATCGTAAAAATTACCATCCGGCATTTTTGCGCGCCATATTCTGTCTGAACAGTTCTTGATACCAAGAACACCAGGCTTGAGCTTGTTTTCAACGAGTTCTCCCGCAACTTTCATGAATTCTTCTGATTCAAGACTCATTTCGCATTCGTAGAACTTGCAGCCCAGATAAAGCGGCATACGATAATCTCTGTTGCTGAATCCGAGTGTTGCGAATTCCATGCCGCATTTTGGACATTTAAATGTTTTCTCATTCGGCTGAACGAACATGGAAGCAAAATTTGTTCTTCCACAGCCGCACATGATTATTTCTGAACGCAGTCTGATGAAGAGCTTCTGCCATTCGTTCTCTATGATACGTTTAGTCGGATCACTTATTCCCGTTGTAAATGAACGGATAAATGCATCCTTTATATAATCCGGATAGATTCTCCAGAACTTTATTACATTGTCATGTATGCCTCTTACGGGACGATTTGAAGCGTCGTTTGGATCATATACGAATATGGCGTTCTGGCCATAATGTTTGAGTTCCGATGACTCAGTGAGGCAGACATCTCTGACAACTTTTTCGCCTTCCATAGGATCACCACGGAACAGGAGCTTGAACAGTACTACAGCAAGTGAGTACTTATCAGTCTGAACATTTGGCTGAGCTATTCCTCTAACAACTTCAGGTGCCATATATCCAGGCTTACCTCCGATACCGAAGTTGCTTCCGTCAGGAGCGATGTTATCACAGTCGCAGACGAGAACAGCTCCTGTATTTACATTAATGAAGAAGCCTCCGTCGTTAAGGTCCTGATAGCTCTTTCCGGCTCTGTGAAGGAGGCGGAATGAGTTTACGATGTTGATAACAGCTGTGATCATAGCTGTGAGACTGCTGAACTTGACATCTTTCTTTACAGCGCGTCCAGTAAGCGGATCAACTTCGAGCTTGTATGTATTGAGGATGTCAACAAATGAATCAAATCCATCAGGTTTAAGATCCATGATATATCCGAATGTACCGTCCTCAGCTTCTTTTGTGAGGTATTTCGGCCAAAGGAATTTATTGTCCGGGGGACCATCAGCGATATTGCTGCGGAGATTTTTGAGGAATTCCTTAGGTTTTTTCATCTTGTCTATATCGTACCATTTCAGCGCCCATTTCTGGCCGTTGAAACGTACAAGGTAAACGGTACCCTGTCCGCCGGCGCCAATAACACTTAAAACCTGGGCTTTTCCGCCGAATTCAAGTTCGACTTCCTGGCCAATTTCAAGTTCTGTCATATCATTTCATCCTTTCCGTGTGTGGTATGTGCTTTCATAGAATTAATCCTCTTCAATTCCTGCTGTTGTAACAAGTTTGTAGTTAATACGGTTAGACAGGCAGAATTTATGAACATAAGAGTTTTCGAAGCAATGTATAGTAAGGTTAGGGCAGTATGAAAAAGCATTTGTGTCAATGAACTTTACACTGTCAGGGAGATAAAGCTTTCTGAGCTTTTCACATCCTGAGAATGCTTCTGCGCCGATACTGCTTACTGTATCTGGAATATCAATTGTTTCCAGGCTTGTACAGAATGAGAATGTGCTGTCTTCAATTTCTAGGATACCAGATGGTATCTTGACCATTGCGAGTTTTGCACACTGACAGAATGCACCCTGCTTTATAACCTTGAGCGAACTAGGAAGATCAAGTCCTCTCAGACGCTTGCATGATGAAAATGCATATTCGCCGATTGCAAGAAGTGATTCAGGGAGTTTGACTGTTCTGAGTGAACCGAATCCGTCAAAGCAGAAACTCTCGATCTTTGTATAACCGTCAGCAATTTCGATATTGCTTCTGAGACGATATCTTACAGCATCAATCGGGCGGAATACCTTTGTATCTATACTCAGGCGTACAGGTTTCTTTTCCTGTTCTGTTTCCTGATCATTGCTATCTGGCAGAATTTTCATAGGTGATTCATACGGCCAGCCAATCAGATATGTAAAGCAGGCAAGTACAAATTCAACTGCGTTTTCAGCTATGAACAAATCGTTAAGCATGTAACTCTTTGCTTTCATGATAGCAATTTCTTTGTTATCATCGGCAAGAAGCATCTTGAATACGCCCATTAAGTACATATTCTGCAACAGCCGACGTTCTTTGTCATGGTCGGGAATGTGGTCATAAAGCAGACCGATAAACTTGTTTTTGCTCATTACTGCTCGCGGACCATTGTCTATGACTATAGCTCTAAGTTCGCGCTGAAAGTCGATAGTGTTTTCAAACCCTTCGATTGTTTGCGGAACAGGAGCTCCGCATGCCGGGCAGGCGACATGTTTTGGGTTGAGTTCATTACCGCATTTTTCGCACTGCATAGTGTCCCTCCTGTCATTAGCGCTCAGCGAAGAAGGCAGCATAAAAAACGGTGCTGCAGCTTCAAGCGAAATTGTATTATTTATTGAAGATACGTACGCTAATTATGTTTTAATTATATCACTTATTAGAATTAATGTCAAGGACGAAAACGCCGAACATAGAGCAGGCTTTTGAACATATCGCACAAAAACCCGAGTTCGGCGTTCCCTATAATGTATTGAGAATATAGATAAAGTGTAAATTGGTACTATATTTATACCAAACTAAACATTTTCCTTATTTTGCGGATTTTACGAGTACCTCATTAATGTTTTCAACCAATGAAATAATCTTGGAAATAGACTGATTTATGGCTGCTGAATTCTCATTTGTGATGTTTACATTGTCATCGAGTGAACTGAAGGCGTCAATAGTCGTATTGAGTATACCTATGAGCTGCTCAACACTGTCAGCGTCCATAGTCGGGTTCTCGGAGCAGAATGTTACGATGTTCTGCAGCAGATCCTTGACGACAGTAGCGCGTTCCTTTGTGGCAGAAGTTGATTCATCGATTGAATTCATGCTGCTGGTGATATTTACAATATCTTCCTTGAGCTTACCGGAAAGATCAAGACATTCTGAGGCTATCTCTTCAAGTTTTTCATGCTCAAGTGTAAGTGTTGAGTGCTTAGAATCCAAAACAGATTTTGCATGTACAATACAGTTTTCAGGTGTATTGAGCCCACGGGATATGGCGATAGCCATTTCTCGGCATGTATTGAATCCGCATGCATGACAGTTGAATTCCTTTTCATCCTTTGATTGCTTGCCCATCTTCTTATAGATTGATTCAAGCTGCTGTTCGGAAGGAATAGGGGTCGGAACTGATGGCTTGTAGTTGCGGACGAAATCAGATGCACGGAGTTCATCATCGAAACGTTTGAAAAGCTTATCATCACCTCGGCCCATAAATCCTGATTTACGGCGAGTTTTGGCGTCGTTTTCAACTTTTCGCATAACATCCATTACATCGAAAAACGTCTGGTTTGTATTAGCTGCAGGTCCGATATTGCATCCGAATTCACATGACAGAACATCAAATACCTGCGGATGTTTTGCCTCCGGCATCTTAGCATACATGTTGATTTCATTGTAAACCTTATGTACACCTTCTGAAGTAGTGATATTTATGTCGGAATTATGAAGCCATAAATTGTCTCTTAATCCACCGGGACGAGAATAGATGCTTCCGCACTGTCCCTGGGTATCATCAAACTTATACTCATATGAGTCAGTAGTATCAGTAGGGAAAGTAATGCCGTTCCTTTCAAAATAAGTCATTAGTTTACCTACAGTTAGATTGTAATCTATCAGTTCAGTATCAACAAACTCTATTTTTTTAGAAATACATGTAGATAGATATGCGATATGGTTAGTACGCCTCAGATATTTTTTTATGTATATAGCTGAACATGATTCGGGACTGTGGATAGGGGAAAGATTCTGAAGCATCTGAGGCTGGTATGTCTCAATATACTTTACTATTGCAGAACATGGCTGAGTAACGACATTTCCAATCGTTCCCTGTTCTATAGCTCTAAGGTGAGCCCATGTACATATATCGGCGCCGAGAGAAGCATCATAGATAGTGCATCCTTGACCTTTGAACCAGTCAAGAACACCTTTCCAGTTGTTAGGAAGAGCAGCTTTTATAGCAGGGGATACCAGGAGAATAAGCTTTTCCTTTATAAGGAATGACATGCATTCTTCAGTATCATCAATATAATCTCTTGCACCATTAACGCATGAACGTACGCACTCACCACAGGCAATGCATTTATCAGGGTTTACTGATACAATGAATTTGCCGTTATCCAATTGTTTAACAATATTAGCTTCTGGTGCAGGACAATTTCTTACACAAGTGTTGCAGCCTGTACATTTTTCTGGCTTAACAATAATTAATTCGTTCATTGTGATATACTCCTTGAATATATAAGAAATAGATTAATTAGATGTTATTTTCCTTTTAGGGCTTGAGCTTGTTTTGCAAGCATAGCGAGGTCAATTTTTCCACCTTTTTTACTGTTATTATTGTTATTATCTTTGTTGTCACTTGTGTCTGTAGGTGCTGTTTCTTCTTTTGCAGGTGCTGAAGAATCAACAGGTGCTTCTTTATCATTATTGTCACCAAGTGATTCAGCCATTTGCTTTAGCTTATCAAGTTCTTCTTTTCTTTTCCTTGCTTCAATCAATTCATGTTCGGCAGTTCTCTTCGGACGTTCGGGATACTCAGGAGTATATTTTGCCGGTTCATCGATTGAAGGAACTTCGCTTTCATTTAGTGTATCCTCAGCCTTTTTGAGCATTTCATCGCATTCAGAGAGGTTACTTACACTATTTTCTTCCAATTTTGCGATAGCGTCTTTAACATTGGTGAGTTGCTCACCAAGAGCGTTTATTTTTGAGAGAACTGATGAGCGGATATTTTCATAAGAGGCTCCCAGGTTGCCAGCAGAATTCTTAGCATTTGCAATAATATCGGCAGCTTTGCATTCAGCCTCATAGATAATCATTGCACTCTCATCATTAGCGTACGCAATGGATTCTTCGGCAGCTTCAGCTGCAGAGTTCTGAAGCTGATCTGCTTTTTCTTTAGCTGAGTTCTCAAGCATGTCAGCGGATTTTTTGGCTTCAATGAAAACTGCACTTAGTGCTAATGCTTCATCATCAGTATTAGAAGCCGCAAGCTGAGTATTGGCATCTGAGAGCTTTGAATTAGCTTCTTCAAGCAAAGCATTAAGTTTCTTTATCTCTTCTTCGTATTTTCTGTTACTGTCTTCTACAGCCTTGATCTTTGTAGAAAGTGTTTCATTCTGAACCTGAACTTCTGTAAGCTTTGCTCTTTCACCAGCAAGAATAGTTTCAATGCTTTTCTGAATTTCCTTACCGTTTTTACTGCTTTCAAGCAATAGCTTCGTTTCACGAAGCTCGTTCTTTAGAGAGAAGAGCTGTTCGTTTAGAAACTCAAGTCTTCGTATAACATCAGCTTTGTCGTAACCTCCGTAAGTAACGGTTTTTATAAAACGGGATTCAGGCATCTTTGAAGTTCCTCCTCAGATATATGATATTAGGCGGAGTCAGCATGACAGCAGAAAAAATCCCGCCTACTTATACATTATAATACATATACTTTATTATACTACATCACGAAAATAAAGTCAACATATTATAAATAAAAATGAGACGGGTTTTATACAAGTTTTTCTACAATTGTCACAAATTCTATGTACTTAAATGTGCTGGTAATTCTTTGCAGGAAATGTAATTATCACCAATTTCCCTCGCAGGAACTGATAAGTGCCTGAACTTCTGGCCTTTCATATAGTCCGAGATCAAACAGCTTATCCGCCTGCTTTTGTGTTATCGCGCCTAGTTCAGAATGAACATATCTGTTGTGGGTTTTTTCCTTTCCATCCCAAGAATCGATTACCTCTATCCAGCCTTTTCTGTGAAGTGTAAGTTCAGGGAATTTTGACTTGGGATAAAAAGTGCGAACAATGGATTCTGCACATTTGTTATGACTGTGATATTCACATGAATAAGTATCTCCATCAGGAGAAATCCAACCCAGTTTGAAAGCGGGGTCGTTGTGTCTGAACATTTTTTCAAGGGGAAGAGGATATTTATTGTCAGACTCAATTATTTCGACAAAATGGTGATCTTTTGGATCAAACTTATAATATCCTCCTTTATCGTCAAAAACAACCGGAAGTTGTTCTTCACGAATCAGGCCTTCAAATCCGGTTCCTTCAACTTGCTCGAGGGAATCAGCGTATTTATAGCAATACATACCGTAAGCATTCTTGTAAACGGCGTATTTGTTCATAAGACTTTCCCTTCTGTTCTTTATAGCATTAATAATTCTCAAAAAATTGAATTCATATTTAATTTTAGCCTTATTATAATATTTTGTCAAGAGAAAAAAGACAATAAACGTTATTTTCTCGCATATTGATACACTTTTGGTAGATTGCCCAAATTCAACACTTTAAAAAGACTAAATCAACATATTCTCGATCATTTAAGCTGCTTTTAAGTAAAAAAACAACCGCCTTATGCATCATAAGGCGGCTGACAGATTATTTAGATGTTCACAACGGTATTTACCATATTTCCGCCGTTCATCTTAGCATTTCTCATTGTAGTATCAAGCTTAACAAGAAGTGAGTTTACATTGAGACAATCGCCGGGGAGGTAATGGTAAGCAGCACCGGATACTGTGAGCTGAACAGTAAGGTTGAGAACAGTGAAAGGACTGCTCATAATAGTATGGATCTTCTGAACGAAGGCCATGGACTGACTTTCAGTGTATTCCTTATTGAAGAGGAAGCAGAATTCATTACCGGTGATGTTGTAGATTTCAGCTACATCTCCGAATTCATCCTTGAGCTTTTCAGCAATTGCAGAAAGGTATTCATCACCGAATTCATAACCATAAGTATCGTTGATGATTCTGAAGTTATCCATATCAAATACAGCAATGTTGAAACGATCTGATTCAAGGCGTCCGCTTATATCATTTTCAAGTGCGTAACGGTTCTTCATACCGGTAAGGAGGTTTGTAAGAGCAAGGTCAGATGCTTTCTGTCTGGTTGACTTGAGCTTAGCACCAACTTCCTGAAGATTCTTTTCACGCTCTTCAAGTTCAGCACGAACCTTCTTGGTTCTTGAAGCGATAATGAAGATGGCGAGCTCACCAAGAATAAGGATTAAAGCCATGATAAGCTCTGTATAAATGAATATCTTTGCTGATTTAGCCTGCTTACGACTAGAGTCTGCACCATTGATATTGATAGTAGCTACAAGCATTTCTGATGCCGTTGTCTTAAGAGGATAGATATCCTGAGTGTAGATATCTGTTAATGAACCACCAGATGAAAGTCCTTCTTGGCTGTTTAACTGATCACGTAATGAAGTCAGACGTTTACGGTAAGCTTCTACGAAAACTCTAGCATGGCGGCAGCGTTTTGTTGTTGCTTCACTAAGTCCTTCATAGTTTTCAAAAGTATTGAATTTTTCTTCTATTGAATCGAATGAAACTTCAATACTGTCGGCAGTAGCTGCCTGACTCTGTTGAGTACCTATACCTGCGATGATAGTAAGAACTCGCTGGTTTATACTCTGTAATTCACCGTTGATAGAGTTGATGGTGTTCATTGTTGTTGATGTGTTTCTACCTATAGACTGAATGCTGTTGAACAGATAAAATACGAGAAACATATTTATTGCAGTTACTAATGCAAGCAGGATAGCTGCAAAAGTGTATGCAGTCGAACGATTTGTATTATTAGCTTTTGCCATAATTCTAACCTCCATTAAGCTTTTTCAGGATACAGCAGAAGCTGAATGTCATCATCGTTGATATTCTTTGCCGATATCCATGTAACACCAGTATCGAGCGAACCAGTAACATTTTCACCGTTAGCAGCCTGGATACCGTATCTTACACCGATATAACCCATGTTGTAAGGATTCTGGATGATTGTACCGTCAAGCACTCCTGTTTTGATGTATTTAAGTTCTTGTTCATCTGAGTTGAATCCTACAACAGTGATTGTATCTGCAAGATCAAGCTCTTCTATAGCCTGACAAGCACCTAATGTAGTATTGGTGTTGGTTGTAAACATAACTCTGATATCATTGTTCTCAGTTAAAAGCTTTTTAGCTTCCTCATATGAAGCTTCCTGAGTAGCACAGCGATTGCCTTCGATGAAGTAGCTGGAAATCATTGCCTGCTTCTCTTCGTAAGTCATTTCTCTTCCACCTACGCCTGATGCGCCGGCTTGTTCAGAAGAATTGCCGTTTGTAACTCCTGCAGGAGGGCCACCCTGTGTATTTGCAGCAGTAGTACTCTGTGGAGCACCTTCCTGAGGAACACTGCCATTTTCTCCGTTAGCTGCTGCTAAAGCCTGTGCCTGAGCAGCTTTTTGCTGAGCTATATATTCACCAAGTGATGAAGAAAATGTTGCTTTGAAACCTGTAAGACGTAGATCAGCGGTTGATGCGGTATGACCTATAAGTGCTACCTTTCCGACAGTTGTTTCTGTCTCAGAAGCAGTTGTGAACATGATTCGAACAGCATTTCTTGCTGCAACAGCACCGCCATCAAAGTCACTTGAACCAACGTAAGAAGATGCCTGATCAAAGTTGGCACGGGAGTTGATATATATTATCTTGATGCCTTTCTTTGTTGCTCTTTCTAAAGCTTCGTTCAGCTCATTAGTATCGTTTGGAGCTATTACGATAGCCTTGACATCCTTGCTGATAGCATCATTGATGTACTCAATCTGGCTTGAGAAATCATTATCACCGCTTGCAACATAGTAGAGCAAGTCGTAGCCCATTTCATCACAGCAGTCTTTAGCGCCGGTTTTAACTTCTTCCCAGAATGAAACTTTTTCATTCTTACATATTACCGCAACTTTTCCGCCTACGTTTTGCGGCTTGCCACACGCTGTAGCAGAAGCAAGCATTGTAAGAGATACAGCAAGGACGGCTATTCTCTTGAAAATGCCTTTTCTTTTCATTTCTTTCATAGAAATGAACCTCCTTATAACTATTAGTTTCTCTTCATTTCAGGTAAAATAAAGAGATTAAACACAATTTGCGGAAGTGAATTTAAGTGAGAATGAAATAAAAAACTCCGCAAAGTTGTTTTGCTCATTTTTCTATTTAATAAAAAATGAGCTAAATTCATAACATTATTTTATCATATTTTAAAGGAAAATACAATAAATAAGTAAGAAATAATCACTAACATTTTTGCTGATTTTTTTCTTTTAAAACTGTCAATTTCGATAGTTTTTTTACAGATAGTTCTATAAAGTGAAAATGCAACAAACAGTATACTAATAATTTAGCTAAAATTGACGAATGAATTTTCGATATTGGACGGGCTTATCTAAATCTCATAAGATGGGCGATAATAATATTTTTAGACAGCAGGGAATATTTAGCAATGATTGAATAAAAGGAAAGATATTCCTAGCGTATGTGTTAAGTTAGGTGGGACTTAACTCGTTATTGATTTGTTATAGTTTTTTTCTACTTGCAATTGTACAGTATTTGCGATATGATATAAAAGATATATGACTTGATTACTGGTTAAAACAGGAAAACAAGCATATTAATTATAGGTTCGTAAGTTTACGACCAGATTAGATAAGGAGTTACCAATTATGAGCTACAAAATTATGACTGATAATGCGCCTAAAGCAATAGGGCCTTATTCACAGGGGATTTGTTCAGGCAACCTTGTTTTCACATCCGGCCAGATATCACTTGATCCAAAATCCGGAGAAGTTGTAGGAAGCAGTATTTCCGAACAGACTCATCAGGTATGTAAAAATCTGAAGGCTATTCTTGAAGCGGCTGGCTCTTCAATGGATAAAGTGGTTAAGACAACTTGCTTTTTAAGTGATATTGCTGATTTTGCTGCATTTAACGAGGTTTATTCGCAATACTTCATAAGCGCTCCGGCAAGAAGCTGTGTGGCTGTTAAGGATCTTCCGAAGAAGGTGCTAGTTGAGGTTGAGGTAATTGCTGAAAAGTAGTATATAAAATTCTCTAGAATACGATTTTGAACAATCGGACAAAATAACAAACTGAATTTATCAATTTTTTTATTTTATAAGTATTAGAAATTGTGCATAAAACAGAAAACAATTGATTTATATTGCGAATTTTAATTTTTTATGGTATAGTAAATTCATCTAATAATTTTGGAGGTATACTAGATGAATTTGAGAAAGATCCTTGCAACCGCGCTTTCATTCACTATTGCATTCTCAGGTGCTGCATCGTTTAGCAGTTATTCATCTTTTGTAACATTTGCAGAAGAGACTGGGACCACAGGTGATGAAGAACTGACTTATCCAATAGAAGTTTGGGACAATGCTTTAAAATATCTTCTTTATGAAGATTATGCTTCACTTAAGAGCATTGAATCATCTGATAGTACAGAAGTGGTTATTCCATCTGATGTTAATGGAGTTCCTGTAACAAAGATCGAAGGACGTGCTTTTTCTTTTTCTGAAGCTGAAAAAGTTTCTATTCCTGCATCAGTAGAGTCTATTGGTGATCATTTAAGTGGATATGCAAAGAACCTTAAGGAAATTATTGTTGATCCTGACAATAAGTCTTTCTGTTCTATGGATGGCGTTGTATTCACAAAGGATAAAAAGACGCTTGTTGCATATCCTTCAGGAGCTGTCAATACCAAATATACCGTTCCGAACGGAGTAGTAAAGATTGGTTACGGCTCGTTCTATACTTCAAATATCACGGAAGTGACTTTGCCAGATTCAGTAAATGAAATAGATAGTTTTGGTTTTGCTTATTGTAAATCGCTCGTAAAGATTGGATTTGGTAATACTATTGAGGAACTTGGATATCATAGTTTTACAAATTGCGAATCATTGGAAAGTGTTATTCTTCCTGAATCAATAAGTGTATTAGAGTCTAGTGTATTTGATAGATGTAATAAACTTGTTTCAGTAACAGTTAATAATCCAAATTGTATTCTGGGGGATAATGTCCTCACTCTGGGAAATTCTGCTTCAACTGTTATACACGGTTATAAGGGATCTACCGCTGAGGCTTATGCAGAAAAATACAAATATAATTTCGAGCCAATTGAAGTTGCTCCTGTTACAACTGCAGCAACAACATCTGTTGTAACTACAACTAGTACAGTAGCTTCTACAGCTGCTTCAACAACAGCGGCAACAGTAGCGTCCACAGCTGCTTCAACAACAGCGGCAACAGTAGCGTCCACAGCTGCTTCAACAACAGCAGCAACAGTAGCTTCCACAGCTGCTTCAACAACAGCGGCAACAGTAGCTTCCACAGCTGCCTCAACAACAGCGGCAACAGTAGCTTCTACAGCTGCCTCAACAACAGCGGCAACAGTAGCTTCCACAGCTGCTCCAACAACAGCGGCAATTTCAACAGCTGCACCTATTACTTCAACGACTTTAATCACCTCTATTTCAACAGTAGCTTCAACTACTTCGGTAGTTACTACAACTTCTGCAACTACAGTACAAAGTGTAAATATTTCAATAAGTAAACTTGGTTCTGATGGTGTACATCTAACAGGTGCGAAACTCAAACTTACAGGTATTAAACCTGATGGTGTTACTCCAATAGAATTCACTGCTGGATGTTTAAAGGTCGATGAAAGTGGCACTGTAATAAATGAAGTTGGAAGCGCTCTTTTCTGGATTTATGGAAAGGAAGCAACTCTTGTTTTTGCTGAGCCTGGTACATATACTCTCCATGAGGAAGTAGCTCCTGTTGGATACTGCCTTTCTGAAGACATTGTTTTCACAGTAGCTGGAGGACATGTTTCAGTAAATGGTGTTGAGTCAGATGGTGTTACAATGGTAGATGCAAAGATTACACAAACGACTCAGCCCACAACTACAACAAGTGCTGCTACAACAACTACAGCACAGCCCACAACTACAACAAGTGCTGCTACAACAACTACAGCGCAGCCCACAACTACAACAAGTGCTGCTACAACAACTACAGCACAGCCTACAACCACAACAAGCGCTGCTACAACAACCACTGCGCTGCCTACAACTACAACAAGTGCTGCTACAACAACTACAGCACAGCCTACAACCACAACAAGTGCTGCTACAACAACTACAGCGCAGCCGACAACCACAACAAGTGCTGCT